>JAIBBS010000301.1 GCA_019694555.1 Nannocystaceae bacterium | reverse complement strand
ATCCGCTTCGCGATCTGGGACACCGGCGACGCCGCGTGGGACTCGACGGTGTTGATCGACAACTTCCGCTGGCTCGCCGGCGGCGGCACCGTCGACGTCGGCACCGAGCCCGAGGGTTGATCGCGGCCGTGCCACCGGTGGCGCGTAGGTCTGCTACGATCCGGAGCAGATGAACCGGCCACCGCGGCGCGTCACGTGGATCTTCGCGTCCGAGGACGAGACCGTCGCGCGCGACCTGCTCCGCCTCTCCGCGGTTCTGGTGCGCCTGGGTCTCATCGAGAACTGGAGCGTTCTCGACGTCCCGCCCGGCCAGGACGCCGACGCCGAGCTCCGCTCTCGGATCGCGCGCTCGGACGCGGTCGTGGTGCTCTCGAGCCCAGGATTGGCCTCGACGGCGTGGCCCAGCTGGCGGCTTGCGCTCGAAGGCGGACCGAGCGTCGTGCCGGTGGTGCTGCGTGCGGGTGGGCCGCCCGAACTCGACCGCTGGGTGGCCGTGCCCCGAGGGGTACCCCTGATGGTGCGCAACGATCGCGACGCGGCGATGCTCGAGGTCATCGACGCACTGCGTGACCTCGCGCCGCTCCCGCGGCAGGTGGAGTCGAACGCGGGCGGGCAGGTCTCGCCGGTGGGGACCAGCATCAACGAGATCTTCGCGACCCACGGCCAGCCGAGCGTGACGTTCGTGGCGCCGTCGCGGTTCGAGGAACTGAAGCTCGAGCTGCGTACCATGGGCACGTGCCTGATCGTGGAGGGTCCGTCGCGCACCGGCAAGACCACCGCGGTGTACAAGGCGATGGAAGCGCTAGGGGTCTCGGCGCTCGACGTGCAGAGGTCCACGCTCAACGGCGCGAAGCTGACCAGCGATCTCGACCTCGCGGGCTTCACCGCCCGTTTGGATCGGCTCGTCGCAAACGAACAAGATACCTGGCTCTTCATCGACGACTTCCACTATCTGCGCGATCCTGCCTACCTCGACGCGCTGACGGTGCGGCTCAAGGTGCTCGCCGATCTGCCCCAGCCGCACGCGAAGGTGACACTGATCGGCATCAACCCCGTCGCGGAGTCGCTGGTGCAGCGAATGCCCGACCTGATGGGTCGCTACGTCCCGCTGCGGCTCGACATCGACAAGGAATGGGAGCGCAGCACCAAGATCGCGGAGCTCATCATATTGGGCGAGCAGGCTGCGAACATCCGGTTCCGCCACCGCGACGAGTTCATCCGGGCTGCGGCGGGCAGCTTCTATCTCGCGCAACTGCTGTGCAACCGTGCCGCACGTCAACAGGGGGTACTCGAAGCGCAGGCGACGACAGCGGAGATCACCTCGCGCCCGGACGACGTCATCGAGCAGATTCGCGTCGATCTCGGGACTCGCTATCGCGCACCCCTGGTCCAGCTGGCCGCGTTCGATCGTGCTGCCGGATCCCCCACTGGTGCCTCGTTGTCGCTGCTGTGGCTGCTTTCTCGCGCCGGCGATGGCGTGGTGCGGTTGTTCGATGCTCGCACCCGCTTTCCACAATTCGCGGCGACCTACGACTGGTTCCTCGAGAGCAACCTCGGAGCGTTCCTGGACTCACATCCCGCATTGGACGGTCTGCTCTACTTCCGGCGCGAGGCCGGTACCTTGACGCTCGAAGACCCACAGCTGCGCTTCTACCTTCGTGAGCTCGATTGGACGGACTTTGCGCTCGCGTCGGGCCACGGGCGCGTGTCGTTCCATCCGACCGATGGGCCGCTATGGCCGAAGGTCACGCCAGCGGATTCGCCTCGGGTCGAGGTCCGCGGCGACGGAAACGTGTCCATCCCCGACGCTGTGATCGTCTTGCACCTGTCCGACGTGCACATTGAGCACGCCGACCAGGCGGCGTTATGGTACTCGCAACTCGCCGCCGATCTGCGGGAGCAAGGGGTGACGAAGCTCGACGGCTTGGTCGTGACCGGTGATCTGGTGCAGCGGGCACAGCCGACCGAGTACGACGCAGCTGCAAACTTGCTCGAATCCATCCTCGAGGGTTTCGGGCTGAGGCAGTCGAGCGTCGCCGTGGTGCCTGGAAATCACGACGTCAACTGGTTGGTGTCCGGTTCCGCGTACACCCTGCGGCGGCGCAAGGAGCTGAGCACGCCGCTGGAACCGGGTACGTTTCGCGCCCACGGTGACGACGTCGTGGAAGTGCGCGATGAGTCGACGTGGCCACACCGTTTCGACGCGTATGCCGAGTTCCATCGCCGAGTCACCGGTCAGACCTACCCGGTCGACTTCAGGGAACAAGGTACGCTGGTCACGCTCGCGACGATGCCCGCCGTGCAGATTCTGGGACTGAACTCCGCGTGGGAGTCGGATCATATCTTTCCCCATCGCACGAGCATCCATCCGCTCGCGCTCGGGGGCGCGCTCAAGCAGCTGCCGTCCTCCGACCCTGCTGTGGTTCGGATCGCGGCGTTCCACCATCCGCTCGCTGGATCGGATCCGGCAGTCATCAAGGATCTCGGGTTCCTCCAGCGTCTCGCGCTCGACGGTTTTCGCCTCGCGCTGCACGGGCACGTGCATCGCGCTGACACGGAACAGTACCGCTACGACAAAGCCATCGACGGGCGGAAGCTCGGGGTCGTGACAGCAGGTACGTTCGGAGCGCCGACACATGAATGGGTGCCCGGCTACCCGCTGCAGTACAACCTGCTGCGCATCGGGCTTCAGCAGGTCACCGTCGAGACGCGGTGCCGGCGAGAACTCACCGGTGCCTGGGAGCCGGACGCTCGGTGGCTCGCTGGCGCGGGAGCCGACCCGGTCCCGCGCTACACGATTTCGCTCTGAACTGCGTGCAATCGCGGCGCCCGGCCGCGATCACACGCACAAGAAGATGTCGCAGATCCCCAGCACGTTGCCGCCCACGCCCGCGGGGCAGCAGGTGCTCTGGGGGTCGTTCTCGTCGAAGAAGCAGAAGTCGCCCATCATGCCGCAGTTGGTGAGATCGTCCATGCAGCCGGTGACGTCGAGCGTGCATGCGGCGGTGCAGCCGATGTTGCCGAGATCGAAGCCCTGCGACACGCAGGTCGCCGCGCCGACGTCGTTGCCGTCGCACTGCTCGCCGCCGTTGCGCACGCCGTCGCCGCAGCTGGGCAGCGCGGTGCAGCCGTCGGTGCCGATGCTCTTGCAGTCGGCCTCGCACAGCAGCGCGCCACCGCCATAGCCCATGCTCTGGCAGGTCGCGCCGCCGAAATCGCCGACCTCGCAGGCCTCGCCGAGCGAGACCTCGCCGTCGCCGCAGGTCGAGCACGCGTCGGTGATCGCGTGGCACTCCTCGTCGCACGCGAGCACGCCCTCGTCGAAGCCGTAGGCGCTGCAGTCGTCGCCGCCGAAGTCCATGCCGTCGCAGGCCTCGTCGGGGTCGCGCACGCCGTCGCCGCAGGTCGGGTTGCCCGACTCGCCCACGCTCGCGCCGCCGCTGCTGTCGCCCGGCGCAGCGGTCGAGCTGCCGCCGCCGTCGCTGGTCGCACCGGCCTCGGCCGACGCGTCGTCGCCGGTGTCCTCGCCCGTGGTCGCGGTCATGCCCGCGGTCGTCATCGGCAGCGTCGTGCCGAAGTAGCCCGACCCGCTCTCGGGCAGCGCGCCGGCGCTGCACGCCGTCATCGCCACGGTCGCCGCCCACCACGTCCGCCGCTGCCGCCCCCAGACACGTGCCATCGCACAGGCACGGTACTCAACTCGCCAGCGCAGATCGAGGGGGCGAGCCACGCTGCAGGCCGGTCGCGTCGCGGATCTGCGGCGATGAAGCTCACGGGAACCGATCGCGTTGTGCGACAACCACCGCCATCTTGGGCGGCGCCCGTGTCTGCGGAGGCGGCCGGCTCGGACCGCGGACCGCGACGCCGAGCTCGACGCCGCAGCCGCGCTCAGGCGCAGACCATGCCCAGGCCCATCACGTTGTTGCACGACATCGGCTGCGGGCAGACCTTGCCGCCCGAGCAGTCGAGCGCGCAGGCCTGCTCGTCCATGCCGTCGAGCGAGACCGGCACGCAGATCGGTGTCGCGGTGCCGCCGGGCGTGGGGTCGCAATCGACCGCGGGGTTCTGACAGCCGGTCTCGGAGCAGAAGCCGTCGACGGGGTTGCCCATCATGTCGACGATCGTGATGCACAGGATCGGCGTGAAGCCACACTCTTGCGCGGTGGTGCACGGCGAGTACATGCCGTCGGCGGGCTGCATGCCGTTGCCGCCGCCGCTGGGGTCGCCGCCCGAGGACTCGACCGCGCCGCCGGAGCTGCCGACCTCGCCGCTGCTGCCGGCTGCGCCGCCGTCACTCGAGCTGCTCGCGCCGCCCTCGCTGCTGCCGCTGCCGCTGCCGCTGCTGCCGCTGCTGCTGCCGTCGTCACCGCCGGCGGTGACGGTGGTCGACAGCCCCACCGAGGTCTGTGCGGCCGAGGCGACACCGAAGGGATCGTCGGGTTGATCGACGGTGCACGAGACGAGCGCGGCCAGTGCCAGCGGTGCCAGCTCGCGCGCAGACGCAGAACGCGACCCCATCGGTGCCATCGCATCATCGTAGCGGGCCGCCGCGTTCGCCGTCGAGCCGTGCCACACTCGCGGCGAGCTCGATGCCCGACGCACCGCGCAGCGGCGACGCAGCAAGCCGCGCGACACCGCAGCCTGCAACGTTCGACGCGCACGCGGGAACCTCGACGGGGGGTGCGGTGGCGGGCACCGGCGTGCGGCTCGCGTTGGCCTACGTCGCGCTCTTCTTCCTCGCGGGCGTGCAGCTGCCGTACTGGCCGGTGTGGCTGGCGTCGACCGGGGTCTCGGCGGTGCAGGTCGGCGTGTTGCTGGGCGTGGGCACGTGGGCGCGGCTGGTCGCGCCGGTGCTCGGCAGCTGGGCCGATCGCAGCGCGCGTGCGCGAGCGCTGCTGCTCGCCGCCGGTGTCGGCGTGCTCGCGTGCTACCTCGCGTTCGATGCCACGCTCGGCTTCGCGACGTTGCTGGCGCTGTCGCTGGCGCTGGGCCTCGCGGGCGCACCGATCACGCCGCTGCTCGACGGCATCGCCGTGCACGCCGCGGCCGCGGGCCGCATCGACTACGGTCGCGTGCGGCTGTGGGGCTCGGCGGCGTTCATCGCCGCGGCGGTGTTCGGTGGGCGCATGCTCGAGGGCCGTGCGCCCGCGATCGTGCTGACGACGCTGCAGGCGTCGGCCGCGGTGCTGCTGGTGGCGCTGCTGTTCGTGCACGCGCCGCCGCCGTCGCCCAGTCCAGCGCCGACGCCGTGGCGCGCGGTGCTGCGTCAACCCGGGTTGTTGCGGTTGCTCGGCGCCGTCGCGTGCCTGCACGGCAGCCATGCCGTGCTCTACGGCTTCGGCACCGCACACTGGCGCGAGGTCGGCCTCGACGACACCACCATCGGCGCACTGTGGGGCGTGGGCGTGCTCGCGGAGGTGGTGTTGTTCGCGCTCGGCGGCCCGGTCGTGCGGCGCTGCGGCGCCGGTGGCTTGCTGGTGATCGCCGGTGCGGGTGCGACCGTGCGTTGGACCGCGACCGCGGTGCTGCAGAGCGTCGCGCCGCTGTTGGCGATCTCGGTGCTGCACGCGGCCTCGTTCGCGGCGATGCACCTGGGCGCGATCAGCTGGATCCGCGATCACGTCCCCCGCGATCGCGTGCACCGCAGCGTCGCGCTGTACGGCGCGGTCTCCAGCGGCATCGCGCTGGGGGTGTCGATGCCGCTCGCGGGCGTGCTGTACGAACGCATCGGTGCGCACGCGTGGTTCGCGATGGCGGCGCTCGCGACGGTGGGCCTGCTGCTCGCGTGGCGCGTGCACGTGGGCCCGACGCGCCGCGCCACGGCATGACGCGAGCGGCGCCGATCGTGGACAAACGTTAGACGGCCGAACAACGGGTGCCATGCCGTGTTTTGGCCGCGAATTCGACAATTCTGCTTCGCGAGCGATTGCAGGCTGCAAAACCTCGGTCAAACACTGGGCGCGCGGACGACCGACGTCCCCGAAGGAAGCCGACCGATGCTGCGAAGCTTGCGAAATCCTCACCTGTTCTTGGCGATGCTGCTGCCGTGCCTGCCCGCGTGCGGCGACGACGGCGGCGGAACCGGCGACGGTTCCACCTCCACCACCGATCCGTCGACGAGCACCGCGACCGACCCCACCAACGCTTCGGCGGACACCTCGGTGACCACCACCGACGTGACCGACCCGACCGAGGCGAGCTCGAGCGGTACGACCG
The DNA here is from genome assembly GCA_019694555.1 of Nannocystaceae bacterium. Classification (GTDB taxonomy): domain Bacteria; phylum Myxococcota_A; class Polyangia; order Nannocystales; family Nannocystaceae; genus Xiheibacterium. The sequence goes on along the minus strand of JAIBBS010000301.1, from coordinate 851 downwards.
ACCCGACCGACGCCACCAGCACGACCGCGAGCGACAGCACCGGCGACACCGGCGCATCGTCGCAGGTCCGCGTGCTGCACCTGGGCGTGCGCGCGCCCGCGGTCGACGTGTTCGCCAACGGTGACGGGCCGGTGTTCGAGGCGCTCGAGTTCCGCAACTCGACGCAGTACGCCGAGGTGCCGCCGGGCGACTACACCTTCGAGGTCTCGGTCTCGGGCACGCCCGCGAGCGAGGCCGTGTTGGCGCCCGAGCTCACGCTCGACGCCGGCGTGGCCTACACCGCGGTCGCGATCGGCGATCTCGAGATGACCGACGGCGCGCCCGGCTTGCAGGCCATCGCGCTGGTCGACGACGCCGAGGGCATCGACGCCGCCAACGTGCGCGTCACCGTCGTCCACGCCGCGCCTGCGGTGGGACAGGTCGACATCTGGGAGATCAGCGCCGACCCGGTGCCGCTGCTCGAGGACGTCGACTTCGGCGCGTCCGCGACGCTGCCGGACATCCCGGCCGGCCCGCTCGAGATCGGCGTGGACGTCGACAACGACGCGACCCCCGACGTCACCTTCAGCGTGGACGCGAGCCCGCTGGCGGGCGCGCAGGTCAACATCTTCGCCAACAACGACGAGGCCGGTGACGTCGCGCTGGTGGCCCAGCTGCAAGACGGCACGGTGCTGGCGATCCCGGCGAACTGAGCGGCCGGCAGCGAATGCTGACGGGCTCTCGTCGCTCACGGCAGCGCAAGCGCGCCGGCGCTGGGCCTGGGCCCAGCGCCGGTGCTCGCGTGGATCACTGCGCCGCGAACACGTACTCGTGCTGGGCGTCGCGCAGCACCAACGACTTGCCGCCGTCGC
>JAIBBS010000082.1 GCA_019694555.1 Nannocystaceae bacterium | reverse complement strand
CGCGGACGGTTGCGGACCGCCGCCCGATGCTGGAAAGCTCGGCGCAGATGTTCGCCCGCCAGCAAACGAGCCGTCTCGTCCACGAGGTCCAACAGTCGATCGCGAGCTACCAGCCGCAGCGCGCCGGGCTCGACCGCGAGCAGCTCAGCGGCCTCGCCAAGGCCGTGCTCGCGTCGGTCGATGTCCGCGATCTGCGGGGCATGGGACCCAGCGAGCTGTTGGTGCAGCTCGAGGGATTGCTCGGTGCGATCGAGCTGCGCAAGCGCGACGAGATCAAGGTCGCGCTGCGCTACCACGACGGCAGCGACACGCTGGTGATCGAGACCTGCGTCGAGGATCAGCCGTTCTTGGTCTCGACGCTGCGCGCGGCGCTGGCGAGCGAGCACCTGGACGTGCGGCGCTTCCTCAACGCCATCGTGAAGGTGCAGCGCGACGCCGGCGGCCGCATGATCGGCATCGGCAACGGCGCTGCCGAGTCGGTCATGCGCATCGAGGTCGGGCTGTCGGGCGGCAGCGCGGGCCGTGACGGCGGCGGCGTGCCGCAGGGGCTCGCGGCGCGCATCGAGCATCGGCTCAAGCTGGCGCAGGCGATGGTGTCCGACTTCGCGACGATGAAGTCGCTGGTCAAGCAGCAGGCCGACTCCTACTTCGCGGCCGCGCACGAGCGCAGCGGTGACGAGGCCGCGCAGCTGCGCGACGCCGAGGCGCTGCTGCGGTGGCTGTGCGAGGAGAACTCGGTGCTGCTCGCGGTCGAGGAGTACGACGTCCACGGCGAGAGCGTCGGCGTCTACGGCACCAGCCGCGTGACCCGGCCGCAGCGCGACCGCCGGCTGCTGACCGCCGCGGCCAAGGGCGAGGGGCGGCTGGTCCGGTTCATGCGCAGCGCCGAGGAATCGCCGGTGCACCGCGCCGGCAAGCCCGGCCACTTCTACGTGACGCGCTTCGGCGGCGACGGCCGGCCCTGCGGCACGCTGCTCATCGACGCGCTGTTCACCTACAAGGCGCTGCACACCCCGCCGGAGCAGATCCCGGTCGCGCACACGGTGCTGCGCGACCTGCTGGCCGAGCGCCAGGTCGGCACCGACTCCGACCGCGGCAAGAACATCACCAACGCGTTCAACTCGCTGCCGCTCGAGTACCTGCTGTCCGAGGATCGCGAGGCCATCTGGGAGCTGACCGATCGCATCCTGCGCGCCGAGGCCGAGGGCGGCAGCGACGTGCACATCCGCGTCGGTGAGAACGGCCGCTTCGCGTTCGTGTTCGTGGCGCTGCCGCGCTGGCAGTTCAGCGAGGAGCTGCGCCAGCAGGTGCAGACCGTGGTGCTGGAATCGCTGTCGGGCTCCTACGCCGACTACGGCGTGTACATCGACCGCTACGACAACGCGGTCATCCACTTCTACGTCACCGGCGTGGGCCCGCTGCGCGCCATCGACACCGAGGATCTGCGCGGCAAGGTGCTGGCGTTCGCGCGCTCGTGGACCGACCGCCTGCGCGAGGCGCTCTCGGGCGTGGCCGAGGGCTCGCGCATCGACGAGCTGTTCGACATCTACGAGAACGCCTTCACCGACGAGCACAAGCGGCGCTGCGGCGTCGCCCGCATCCAGGGCGACATCGTCTGCCTCGAGGCGCTGCGCGGCGGTGCCGACATCGACTGCGATCTGTACGTGTCGGAGTTCAGCGAGCACCCCGGCAGCCTCAACCTGCGCATCTTCTCGCGCCAGGCGCTCAACCTCAGCCGCGAGCTGCCGGTGCTGAGCCACTTCGGCTTCGAGGTCATCGACGAGTACAGCCGCGACGTCACGCTGCCGGGCATGCCCGCGGTCGACATGGACAACTTCCGCATCGACGTGCGCGACGATCGCATCGGCCAGATCATGGCGCGCCGCGCCAGCATCACCGAGGCGCTGCGCGCGGTCTTCGCCGGTCGCTGCGGCGACGACGATCTCAACCGCCTGGTCGCCGTCAGCGACCTCAACTCGCACGAGGTCGAGATCCTGCGCGCGTTCGTGGCCTACCTGCACCAGCTCGCGCTGCCGTTCAGCGACGACCTCGTGCGCCAGACCCTGGTCGAGTACCCCGACGTCGCCGAGGAGCTGGTCGACTGGCTGGCGGGGCGCTTCGACCCCGCCATCGCCAGCGACGCCGCGGCGGCCGAGAGCGACGCCGCGCTCGACGCGGCGCTGCGCGAGGTCACCGACTACACCGCCGACCGCGTGCTGCAGGCGGTGGCCGAGGCCGTGCGCGCGACCCGGCGCACCAACGCGTGGATCGCAGACGTCGCCGGCGGGCAGCCGCTGGCGTTCAAGATCGCCTCGGGCGAGCTGTCGTTCGGGCCCGAGCCCAAGCCCATGCGCGAGATCTGGGTCTACCACCGCGACTTCGAGGGCGTGCACCTGCGCGGCGGTCGGGTCGCGCGCGGCGGCCTGCGCTTCTCCGATCGCCCCGACGACTTCCGCACCGAGATCCACGGGCTGATGTCGACGCAGATGGTCAAGAACGTCGTGATCGTGCCCATGGGCGCCAAGGGCGGCTTCGTGCTGCGCCACCCGCCGGCCGATCGCGACGAGCTGCGTGCGGCCGGCGACTTCTACTACGAGAAGTTCGTGCGCGCGCTGCTGTCGGTGACCGACAACCTCGTCGACGGCCAGGCCATCACGCCCAAGGGCATCCTGCCGTACAAGGAGGGCACCGATCCGTACCTCGTGGTCGCGGCCGACAAGGGCACCGCGCACATGAGCGACACCGCCAACCGCGTCAGCGCCGAGCACGGCTTCTGGCTCGACGACGCGTTCGCCTCGGGCGGCTCGGCCGGCTACGACCACAAGGCCACCGGCATCACCGCCCGCGGCGCGTGGGAGGCGACCAAGCGCTGCTTCCGCGAGCTCGGCACCGACCCGGAGCGCGACGTCATCACCGCGGTCGGCGTCGGCGACATGAGCGGCGACGTGTTCGGCAACGGCCTGCTGCGCAGCCGCACGATCAAGCTGCTGGCCGCGTTCAACCACGCGCACATCTTCGTCGACCCCAACCCCGATCCGGAGCGCAGCTTCCTCGAGCGCAAGCGCCTGTTCGAGAAGCCGCGCTCGCAGTGGTCGGACTACGATCAGGCGCTGCTGTCCAAGGGCGGCGCCGTGTTCCCGCGCAAGACCAAGGAGGTCGATCTGTCGCCCGAGGCCCGCGCGATGCTGGGCCTGCCGGCCGGCCGCAAGGTCAACGGTGAGGACGTCATGCGCGCCATCTTGCGCATGCAGGTCGACCTCATGTGGATGGGCGGCATCGGCACCTACGTGAAGTCGCGCGACGAGACCCACGCCGAGGTCGGCGACAAGACCAACGACGGTGCGCGCGTCGACGCGGCCGAGCTGCGCTGCCGCGTGCTGGCCGAGGGCGCCAACCTGGCCATCACCGACCGCGGTCGCGTCGAGTTCGCGCGCCTGGGCGGGCAGAACTACAACGCCTTCCTCGACAACTCCGGCGGCGTCGACACCTCCGACCACGAGGTCAACATCAAGATCCTGTTCGCGCCGCTGCTGCGCGCGGGCAAGGTCGCGCGTCAGGCCCGCGACGCGATGCTCAAGCAGTGCGAGAACGAGGTCGTCGAGATGGTGCTCGACAACAATCGCTCGCAGAGCCGCATGGTCAGCTACGACGTGCGCAAGAGCCGGCACGACGTGTTCCGCTACAGCCGCGCGCTGTCGTACCTGGCCAAGCAGCTGCCGTTCAACCCCGACAAGTTCGCGTTGCCCAGCGAGGAAGAGCTCGGCAACCGCATGCGTAAGGGCCAGGGCCTGCACAAGTGCGAGGCCTCGGTGGTGTGCGCCCACGCCAAGATGCTCGCGTACCGGCAGCTGCTCGAGGCCGAGCCGCTGCCGGACGAGTTCGTCGCCGCCGCCGTGCGCGACTACTTCCCGCGCGCGATGCAGGAGCTCGCCGGGGCCGACGCGGTCGCGCACCACCTGCTGCGCCGCGAGATCGCGACCACGATGATCGTCAACGGCATCGTCGACAACGCCGGCGGCACGCTGCTGGCGGAGTGCGCGGTGGCCTCGGGCAAGCCGGTGCGCGACATCGTGGTCGCGTACCTGCAGGCGGCGCAGGCCGCCGATGCCGACGGCATCCGCAACGACCTGTACCTGCTCGAGGACGAGCGGCGTCAGGAGGCGGTCTACAACGCGATGGCGATGATCGAGGCCGCGCTCGAGGACGCGACCTTCTACCTCATCGATCAGATGGATCTGCCGCCGCTCGACGCGGCCGCGCTGGGCCAGGTCAAGGCGCTGCTCGCCAACGTCGATCAGGCGCTGCCGGCCGGCAGCAAGGGCCGCATGGCCGGGCGCATCCGCAAGCTCGAGGAGGCCGGCATCCCGCGCGGGCTCACCGAGCGTCTGGTCAAGCTGCGCTACCTGACGCCGGTGCTCGACGCCGTGCGCATGGCGCAGAAGCTCGGCCGCGAGGCCCGCGAGCTGCTGTACCTGCGGCTGCAGGTCACCGACGCGGTCAACTTCCTGTACCTGTACCAGGCGCTCGATCGCATGGCGTACGCAGGTCCGTGGGACGGTCCGGCCGTGGCGGCGCTGCGGCGTCAGCTCAACTTCCACCTGCACAAGCTGGTGCGCATGGTGGAGGGCGACGACGTCGCGGGCATGCTCGAGACCTACAAGCTCGGAGAGTTCTGCGCCGCGGTCGCGGCCCAGGCCGAGAGCGGTCCGACGATCTCGGGCCTGGTGATGCTCGACGACTGGCTGCGGCGCATGCTGCCGCCGTTGTCGGCCATCGCACGCCGCTGAGCACGACGGCCCCTGGCGCCGGCGTGCGCCAGGGGCACCGGCGCGCTATGCTGCCGCGCGATGGCGACGCGCGTCACGGCGAGCAATGGCATGCGCTTGTTCTGGTTCGGCCTCGCGAGCGTGCTCGGCGGCGGCTGCGACCTGTCGACCAAGGCGTGGGCCGAGCGGACGCTCACGGATCTGCCGGAGCAGACGCTGTCGGTCGCGGGCCACTGGCTCGAGTTCACGCTCGCGTACAACCGCGGCACCGGCTTCTCGCTCGTGCGTGACCTCGGCGACGCGCGCTGGGTCTTCGGCGTGTTCGCGCTGGTGGTGCTGGTCGTGCTCGCGGTGATGGTGTGGCGCAACCGCCCCGATCGCTTCGAGCTGGTCTCGCTGGCCGCGATCGCCGGCGGTGCGATCGGCAACGGCTACGATCGCGTGTTCCGCCTGGCGCCCGGCGGCGGCACCGGCGTGGTCGACTTCGTGCGGGTCAACTATCCCTGGGGCGGGCACTGGCCGCTGTTCAACATCGCGGACGCGCTGCTGGTGGTCGGCGTGGCCGCGCTGCTGCTGCGACGCCTGTGGACGCGGCCGCAGGCCGCCGCGGCGGCCTGACGCGCGGGCTGCGTCTGTGGAGCGGACGCTCCGCTCGCTCTCCCATGCGCGGCCACGCCGGTGACGGGGCCGCACACCATCGGGTCGCCGCGCTCAGGCGCCGGCGCCGAAGTGCGCCGCGATCGCGCGCCAGTACAGCGCGTGCTCGGCCGCCAACACCCGCGCGGCGAGCAGCTCGGGCGTGTCGCCGGGCAACACCGGCACCGGCGTGTGCGCGAGCACGGCGCCCTCGTCGTAGGCCTCGCTGACGAGGTGCACGGTGGGCCCGCTGTGCGAGACCCCGGCGGCGAGCACGGCCTCGTGCACCGCGTGGCCGTGCATGCCGGCACCACCGAAGCGCGGCAGCGGGCCGGGGTGGATGTTGACCGCGCGACCGCGGTAGGCCGCGACCACCCGCGGATCGAGCAGCTTCATGTAGCCGGCGAGCACGATCACGTCGACGTCGGCGTCGCGCAGTCGCTGCAGCAGCGCCGCACCGGGATCGGCATCGGTGCGCGCGCTGACGTGGGCGGCCGGCAGGCCGCGCGCGCGCGCGAACGCCAGCGCGCCGGCGCCGGAGTTGTTGGACACCACCAGCGCGACGGTGGCGACGAGCTCGCCGCGCTCGATCGCGGCCTGCAGCGCCTCGAGGTTGCTGCCGCGGCCCGAGGCGAGCACCGCGAGCCGCAGCGGGCGGCGCGGCGACGTGGGCGCGCGCGCATCGGGGGCCGAGGAGGCGGGGGTCGACACCGCGCGAGCTTGGCCCGACCGGCGCGCCGCGGGAAGGGCCGCGTATACTCGGGCGAGCATGTCGAGACGTCGCACGGACACGGGGGTGGAGGAGGGCTCGCACGGCAGCGAGGCGCTGCGCTGGCGCTCGACCACGGTGGTGTGCGTGCGCAAGGGCGGCCACGTCGCGCTGGGCGCAGACGGCCAGATCTCGATGGGCAACACCATCATGAAGGCGCGCGCGGCCAAGGTCCGCACGCTCGCCGGCGGGCGGCTCATCGGCGGCTTCGCCGGCTCGGCGGCAGACGGGCTCACGCTGTTCGAGCTGCTCGAGGCCAAGCTCGAGAGCGTCGGCGGCAACTTCGTGCGCGCCGCGGTCGAGCTGGCCAAGGACTGGCGCCAGGACCGTCGCTACCGCCGGCTCGAGGCGCTGATGATCGTCGCCGACCGCGAGCGCACGCTGCTGCTGTCGGGCACCGGCGACGTCATCGAGCCCGACGACGGCATCGTCGCGATCGGCTCGGGTGGCAACTACGCGCTCGCGGCCGCGCGCGCGCTGGCGCGCCACAGCAGCCTCGACGCGCGCGCGCTGGTGGCCGAGTCGCTGCGCATCGCCGGCGAGATCTGCGTGTTCACCAACCTCGAGCACACCATCTTGGAGCTGGGAGCATCGCCGTGAGCCAAGACAGCCGCAACGCCATGCCGGGCTCGCCGGGTCTGGGTCTGACGCCGCGCCTGGTGGTCGAGGAGCTCGACCGCTACATCATCGGTCAGCACAAGGCCAAGCGCGCGGTCGCCATCGCCATGCGCAACCGCTGGCGCCGGCAGATGGCACCCGAGTCGCTGCGCGAGGAGATTTCGCCGAAGAACATCATCATGGTCGGGCCCACCGGCGTGGGCAAGACCGAGATCGCGCGACGGCTCGCCAAGCTCACCGGCGCGCCGTTCGTGAAGGTCGAGGTCAGCAAGTTCACCGAGGTCGGCTACGTCGGCCGCGACGTCGACTCGATCGTGCGCGACCTCGTCGAGGTCGGCGTGCAGATCGTGCGCGCGGAGATGGAGCGCGACGTTCGCGTCGAGGCGCGCGTGCGCGGCGAGGAGCGCGTGCTCGATCTGCTGCTGCCGCCGACCGCCGAGCCCCGCGGCTACGGCGATCGTCCGGGCGAGCCGCCCAAGCCCTCGGCCACGCGCGAGAAGCTGCGCGAGCTGCTGCGTGCGGGCAAGCTCGACGACCGCGAGGTCGAAGTCGAGCTCGAGGAGAGCGGCGGGCCGGGGCTGCAGCTGCTGCCGGGCCTGCCGATGGGCGAGCAGATGGGCCAGCAGCTGGGCCAGCAGCTGCGCGACATGCTCGGCGGCTTCGGTCGCCGCAAGCACAAGCGCACGCTCAAGGTCGGCGAGGCCCAGGAGCTGCTCGCCCGCGAGGAGGCCGCGAAGCTGGTCGATCAGGACAAGGTCACGCGCGAGGCCGTGCGCCGCACCGAACAGCTGGGCGTGGTGTTCCTCGACGAGATCGACAAGATCTGCAGCCGCGAGAACGTGCGCGGCGCGGACGTGTCCCGCGAGGGCGTGCAGCGCGACCTGTTGCCGCTGGTCGAAGGCAGCACGGTCTCCACCAAGTACGGCCCCGTGCGCACCGACCACGTGCTGTTCGTGGCCGCGGGCGCGTTCCACCTCGCCAAGGTCAGCGATCTCATCCCCGAGCTGCAGGGGCGCTTCCCCATCCGCGTCGAGCTCGACTCGCTGGGGGTCGAGGAGTTCATCCGCATCCTCAAGGAGCCGGACAACTCGCTGCTCAAGCAGTACCGCGCGCTGCTCGAGACCGAGGGCGTGCAGCTGGTGTTCGACGAGGCCGCGATCACGGCGATGGCCGAGGCCGCGTGGCGAGCCAACAGCTCGCTGGAGAACATCGGCGCGCGGCGGCTGCACACCGTGCTCGAGCGCGTGCTCGAGGAGCTGAGCTTCGAGGCCAGCGAGCTGGGCGCGCGCGAGATCCGGATCACCGAGGGCTACGTGCACGAGCGCGTCGACGCGCTGCTGCAGGATCGCGACCTGTCGCGCCACATCCTGTGATCGCGCCGCGGCGCCGCGCTCAGCAGGCCAGGCGCAGCTGGTGGCCCGGCGGCATCGGGTCGTTGGCCGCGGGCATCGCCGACCACACCGCCGCAACCCGCTCGCGCAGCGCCTCGACCTGCTCGAGCATGCGCGAGACCGCGGCGTCGGGACGATCGCGCAGCGACGTCGCGAGCCACGCCGCGGTGCTGTCGAGGTCGGAGTTGCGCTCGTAGGCGTTGGCGATCTCGAGCGCCAGATCGGCGCGGACCGCCGCGATGGTGCAGCGGCCGTGGATCGCCGCGGCCGTGCGCAGCGCGGCCGCGGTCGCGCCGACCTGCGCCAGCGCGCGCTTGAGCTGCAGCCGCAGATCGTTGCCCCACACCGCCTCGGCGACCTCGCGGGCGCTGGGGCCGGGCACGCTGCCGTGCTGCGGTGCGCCGCGGCGGCACAGCACCCGCAGGCGCTGATCGGCGTGCATGAAGAACGGCTGCAGCCCGGCGCGCCGACACGCGGTCGCGAGCGCCCGCGGCGTGAAGGCCCACGCCCGCAACGGCGAGAGCACCTCGTCGGCGGCGTTGCCCATCGCATGCAGCAGGTTGGGCACCTCGATCACCGCCACGCCGCCGCTGCTCAGGCGCGCGGCGATGGCTTGCAGGTGGGCGATCGGGTCGGGCAGGTGGGGCAGCACGTCGTGCTCGACCACGAGATCGAAGCGACCGCGCCCGGTCATCGCCTCGAGCGCACGCTGCTGCACCGCGAGACCGCGGGCGCGCGCGGCCGCGGCCCACGGCTGCCACGGTTCGAGCGCCAGCACGTTGACGTGCGGCAGTTTCTCGATGGCCTCCGCGGGCATCGGATCGCGCAGCCCGATCTGCAGCACGCGGACCCGTCGACCCTGCCGCGCGGCTGCCAGCGCCTGCAGCAGGTCGTCGATGCGGCCCCGCACCACGCGGTCGCGTTCGGAACCCTGCACTGTCACGATGCGGCCGTCGTCGGCCTCCAGGCGCATCGCGTGGTCGTCGGTGCACACGCGGGCGCGGTAGCCCGCGTCGAGGCCGAAGCCCGCGGTCCCGGTCCGCGCGAGGGTGCAGCCGGGGCACAGCTGCGTGGGCACGGGGTCACCCGCAGCCGTCGAGGCGAGGGCAATCCACGAGTCCGAGGGGTTGGTGCCGCACGCGGGGCATGGGGTCATGGCAGCTCACCAGGTGTGCAATGGGTGGGCCGAGTTGCAGACTGCGTGCGTCCTGATGAGGGCCAGTCGAGTCGGCGATGGCGCCGGCGCGGCGCCCCGCGCACCGTGATCAAACCCACTTCGAGATCGCTGGCGGGACGCAGTGTCACGAAGTCGGGCGCGGTTTTGCGAAAACGGCACAGACTGCACCGAAGCCGCACGAACAAGGCAAATCTCGCGGGGGAGGGCTTGTCCTCTTTCCTATCTAAGGGGGGCTTGCGTGCTTCTGGGTTTTGGTGGATTCTCAGCCATCGGCAGCGTTGCGGCACTCGGGAGGGCCCGCCGCGAAAGCTACCGAAATCGAACGATCTCCACTCGGTGATCCCAGGCGTCCGCCCCCGTCCAGGTTCGGTCGTCCGGGTGAGGGCACACCAAAAACTTCCCCACAAGGAACGACAAGCACCATGCGCAGCAAGATTCTCATTGGCCTCTGTGTGGCCGGGCTTGGCCTGGTCGGTTGCGGGACGAAGAGCGACTCGGGTGACGGCGCCTTCTCGGCGACGAACAACACCACCAACGACACCAGCGATGACACGACCGGTGGCGAGTCGGGTGGCACCAACAACACCACCAACAACACGACCGACAACTCCGACACGACCAGTGCGGACAGCAACACCACGGATCCCACCGCGACGGGCACGGGCGAGACCACCGGCAGCATGACGTCGGTCGGCTTCATCCAGGATCCCGATGGCGGCGGTGTGAACATCGAGTGCGATCTGTGGAGCCAGGACTGCCCCGAGGGCGAGAAGTGCATGCCGTGGGCGAACGACGGCGGCGGTGCGTGGAACGCCACCCGCTGCTCGCCGCTCGATCCGAACCCCGCCCAGATCGGTGACGAGTGCACCGTCGAGGGCTCGGGCGTGTCGGGCATCGACAACTGCGATCTCGGCTCGATGTGCTGGGACGTGGATCCCGAGACCAACATGGGCACCTGCGTCGCCTTCTGCATGGGCAGCGAGGCCGCGCCGGTGTGCGAGGATCCGGCGACCTCGTGCGTCATCGCCAACGAGGGCACGCTGATCCTCTGCCTGCCCAGCTGTGACCCGCTGCTGCAGGACTGCTCCGAGGGCCAGGCCTGCTACCCGATCGACGACGCGTTCGCGTGCGCGCCGGACGTCTCGGGCGAGATGGGCCTGCACGGCGACGCGTGCGAGTTCATCAACGTGTGCGACCCGGGTAACTTCTGCGCCGACGCGGCGGGCGTGCCCGACTGCGCGGGCTCGTCGGGCTGCTGCGCGGCGTTCTGCGATCTCAGCGATCCGGACGCCTCGATGAACTGCCCCGGCGCCGCCGGTGGCGAGGAGTGCACCGCGTGGTACGCCGACGGCCAGGCCCCTCCCGGCTTCGAGAACGTCGGCGCCTGCGTCATCCCGATGTGATCTGATCGGGTGAGCCAGCGCCGCCTGCGTGCGGCGCGCGAACGCGGGGAGCTCGAGAGAGCCCCCGCGTTTTTTCTTGGTTTCAATGCGCGAAAACGCGCTTCGACACCGAGGAACGTCGTGAAATCAAGGTGTTGACTCCGATCGTCCGCGCGACGTCGAAAAGCAGTTAAATAATTCTTGTTAGTTTTGGAGGTTAAGGTATTTAAGTTGAGAACGTCGGTTTCGGTGGTGGCTTTCACCCCGGCGTCGGGAGGGCGAAACCATGAACACCCAGTGGATGAAGGCACTCACGGTCGTTGCGCTCACGGGCTGCGTGCAGACCAGCAAGCCGGACATCGAGCCGCAGGCCGAGGGCGGCGGCGGCGACTCGGCGGAGACCAGCGCGGGCGGCGACGGCGGCAGCTCGACCGGCGAGGACCCCGGGATGACCTCCTCGCCCGGGACCACCGTGGACCCCAGCGGCGGTGGCAGCAGCAGCGGCGGCGACGAGGACGGCTGTCACTTCATCTGTACGCCCGACACCCCACCGGGTGAGTGCGACGTCTGGGCGCAAGACTGCCAGGACGGCCAGAAGTGCATGCCGTGGGCGAACGACGGTGGCTCGTCGTGGAACTCGCTCAAGTGCGTCGACGTGGCCGAGAACGCCGGACAGCCCGGCGACGAGTGCCACGTCGAGGGCTCGGGCGTCTCGGGCATCGACGACTGCGCGCTCGGGGCGATGTGCTGGAACGTCAACGAGGAGGGCCTGGGCACCTGCGTGGCGTTCTGTGGCGGCACGCCGGCGTCGCCCGTGTGCGAGGACCCCAACGCCAGCTGCGTCATCGCCAACGACGGCGTGCTCACGCTGTGTCTGCCGACCTGCGATCCGCTGCTGCAAGACTGCGATGCCGGCCAGGCGTGCTACCCGGTCGACGACGGCTTCGCCTGCGGCCCCGATGCCTCGGGTGAGATGGGTGCCTTCGGCGATCCGTGCGAGTTCCTCAACGTGTGTGACCCGGGCTTGTTCTGCGCCAATGCGGCGGCGGTGCCCGGCTGCGCCGGCTCGAACGGCTGCTGCACGAACTTCTGCGAGTTCAGCCAGGGCAACGCGCAGTGCACCGGTCAGGGTCAGGAGTGCGTGCAGTGGTACGACGCCGCCGCGGCCCCGCCCGGCCTCGAAGACGTCGGCGCGTGTTTGATCCCCGAGTAGTGTGGAGTCGAGCGACGCCCGCGTGTGGGCGCGGGCGTGTGGATGGCAAGCGAGGGAGTGGGTGGATGGTGCTGCCAAGGACGGCGGCATCGCTGGTTCAGCGCGACGCGACCGCGAGCGCGAAGCGAGCGTCGAACAGCGGCTGGTGATCGGGCGTGCCGATGTGCCAGCGCAGCTCGCCACCGTCGGCGCTGCGGACGAAGGGCTCGAAGTACAGGAAGCCGCGCATCTGCGTGCCGGGCTCGAGCACGCCCCAGGGCAAGCCCAGCCGCGGCACGTCGCCATCGGCGAGCAGCGGCTGGAACTCCAGCGAACGCCCGGGATCGTAGCTGCGCTGCAGCTCGCGATCGTAGCGGCTCGAGGCCGCGGGCGTGTCCGGCTCGTCGACGCGCTCGAAGCTGGCGCCGGGATCGAGCAGCGCGTAGCGGAAGCGCCGGACGTCGCGGAGCTCGAGATCGCCGGGCGCGAGCAGGATCGGCGAGGGGCCGAGGTTGGCGACCAGCGCGTGGATCACGGTGGTGCTGCGCTCGAGGTCCGCGGGCTCGCCCGACCACACGCCGGTGGTGAGCACGATGGTCACGCCCGAGTCGTCGTCGCGCGCGGTCATGCGGTGCTCACCGCTGGGCGCCACGAGCTGGCCGGTCGCACTGCAGCCCGGCAGTGCGAGCACCGCCGCCAGCATCACCGCCGCCGCGCGCATCGCCGCCACAGTGTAGCAGCCCGTCGTCGCGGGCGAGCTCAGGCGTCGAGGATCGCGCCGGGCTCGCCGTCGCGCAGGATCCGCTGCGCGTCGGGCTGATCGAGATAGCCGCGGCGCAGATCCTCGTCGCGCAGGTCGTCGACGCGCGCGCGGACCAACGCCGCCGCCTCGGCCAGCAGCGGTCGTCCGCCGGCGTCGTCGCCGCGACGGACGAGCATGCAGCCCAGGTGATGGATCGAGCGCACCCCGTCCAGCGGTGCCGCACCGGCGCGCACCAGCGCGACCGCGTCGCGCTCCTTGGCGATCGCGGTGTCGCCGTCGCCATCGGCCTCGGCCAGCCGCGCGAGCACGTGCAGCGCACGGCAGCGTGCGGTCCGCAGGCCGTGGGCCTGCGCCGTGACGCAGACCTGCTCCGCGATCATGCGCGCGTTGGCGGCGTCGTCGTCGCCTTGGCCGTGCACCGCCAGCGCGTAGGCCAGCCGCACGCGCGCGCGCAGCTCGATGCGCACGTCGCCGCGACCGACCGCCACGCGGGCAGCGTCGACCAACAGCGCGCGCGCGGCCTCGAGGTCGCCGAGGTGGGCCATGACCTCGCCCAGCTGCACGATCACGTCGTTGAACTCGCCGGGATGGCCCACGGCCTCGTGCAGCTCGAGCGCCTTGCGCAGGCAGCGTTCGGCGCGGCGGTACAGCCCGATCGCAGCATAGGTCGCGCCGAGGTTCGCGAGCTTGCGGCCGGTGAGGTAGCGGTCGCCCAGATCGCGATCGATCGCGAGCGCGGCCTTGAAGCAGTCGACCGCTTCCTGGTAGTGCGTGCTGCGCCCGGCGACCTCGCCCAGCGCGTTGAGCAGGTTGGCCTCGAGCCGCGGGTTGCCGAGCTCGCGCGCGATGTCGAGGGCCTCGCCGTAGACCAGCCGCGCCTCGGCGAAGCGTCCCTGGCTGTTGGCGACCTGGCCGATGCTGCGCAGCAGTCGGCAGCGCTGCCGCGCGCCGCGGGGGCCGGCGCCGCAGTGGGCCAGGGCCTCGCGCGCGACCCGTTCGGCCTCGTCGAACTCGCCGCGGGTGTAGGCCAGCTCGCTTTCGAGCTCGCCCAGGACCGCCGAGAACGCGGCGGCCTTGGCTGCGGCGAGCGCCGCGATGCGCTCGCGCAGCCGCGGGATCAGCCGCTCGGACTGACCCGCGCGACCGACCTCGAGATAGAAGCGCAGCAGGCGGATCGACGCGATGACCAGCTTCTCGGGATCGCCGAGCTGCTCGGCGGTCTTGAGCAGCTGGCGCACGTCCGCGCCCTGCGCCCGCCGGCGGCCCCACGCGCGCAGGATCCGTTCACGGCGCAGCAACGCGTCCCAGCGCCGCGGATCGTCGGCCGGCATCGCACGCAGGGCCTGGCTGAGAAAGTAGTGCGCCTCGACGTTGCCGGCGACCTCGTACGCGCGCATGGCCGCGCGCATCGCCGGCTCGATCGCCTCGGTGCCGCGATCGGCCTGGACCAGGTGCTCGGCGATGGGGCCGTCGTCGCGCTCGGGCGCGTAGTCGGGCCGTGCGCGACGCAGCTCGGCCGCGCGCCCGTGCAAGCGCCGCGCTTCGTCGGGCCCGATGCCGGCCTTGCACACCTCGTGCAGGCTCACGGTCGCGAAGCGGAAGCTCTCGCCGTGCGGCGAGGGCGTGGCCACGCGCTCGAGGAAGTGGCGCGCCAGCAGGTTCTCCAGGCTCTTGGAGACGTTGCGTGCGAGCAGGTCGGCCAGCTCGGTGGGCCGGAACGCGCGACCCAACAGCGCCGCGCCCTGCAGCACCTCGCGATCGCTGCGCGAGAGCTCCTCGATGCCCTCGGCCAGCGCGGCCTCGACCGACGGCGGCAGCTCGATCGCGGCGCCGCGCTGGCGCAGCGTCAGCAGCCGGCCCTGGGCGTTCCACGCGATCACGCCGCGATCGAGCAGGGATGCCAGCACCTGCTCGATGAACAGCGGGTTGCCGCCGGTGCGCGAGAGGATCGCGTCGGCGAGCTCGGCCGCGGCGGCCTCGTCCTCGAAGCGACGCACGATCAGCTCGCGCCGCGCCTGCTCGTCGAGCTCGCCCAGCTCGAGCACGCTGACGTTGGGCTCGCGGCGGATCATCTCCACGCGCAGGTGGCCGGGGCGCCCGGTGGAGATGCCCAGGATCGGCCACGGGTGCCGGCTCTGCACCCACTCGCGCAGCAGCAGCGCGCTCTGTTCGTCGTGGAAGTGGATGTTCTCGAGCACCACCAGCACCGGCCGCCGCTGCGCCAGCGCGGTGATCAACCGCCGCACCAGCCGCCACAGCCGGTCGCGGCGCGTGAACGGATCGAGCTCGCCATCGATCGCGTCGCGCAGGCCCAGCGCCGACGCCAGCGCCTCGGCCAGGCGCGGGCCGTCGGCCACGCCGTGCTCGGCCAGACGCGCCGCGATCTGCTCGCGCAGGGTCTCGTGCTCGATGCCCAAGAAGCGCTGCAGCAGCTCGAGGAAGACGCCCAGCGGCACGTTGCGGCGCGACCAGCTGCCGGCGGCGCGCAGCACCCAACACGCGGTGCGCGGCAGCGAGGCGACGAAGCGCTCGACCAGCGCGCGCTTGCCCATGCCGGGCGAGCCCAGCACGAGGATCGCCCGCGACTCGCGGGCGCGGATGGCCTCGGCCAGCGCGTCGCGCAGGGTCTTGAGCTCGAGCTCGCGGCCGTAGAGCACCGCGCGGCCGCCGGGGGCGAGGTGGATCTTGCGCTCGTCCTCGAGCGCGGGACCCAGCAGCGGCGCGACGTGTTCGAGCTCGTGGTCGATCACCGTCGCGGTGCCCGAGACGCCCGCGGCGGGCTCGACGAAGCTGCCGTCGCCGCATCGCCACGCCCGCGCGAGCAGCTCGACGAGGTTGCCCGAGACCATCACCGGGCCCTCGATGAAGTGGCGCGCGACGTGATCGATCTGCTCGGCCACGCCGCGGCGCAGCTCCGCCAGCACCGGGCCCGCGCCGCTGCGCTGCAGCACCGCGGCCGCGTTGGCGACCACCAGCCCCAGCCGCCAGCCCGGCGCGGCCTCGCCGATGTCCTCGCGCAGCGCCAGCGCCACGCGCAGCGCACGGTCGGCGTCGTCGGCGGTGCGCAGCAGCGTGCCGAACGCGATGATCGCCGCGTGCGGATCGCAGCGCAGCACCTGCGCGTCGCGCTTGAACGCGAGGTCGCGCACCAGCGTGCCGAAGCGCGTCAGATCGGCGCTGCTGCCCGGTGGCGCGTGGGCGGGCGGCTCGAGCGCGGCGTAGACCACGACCACGCGCTGGGCCTCGCGGCTGGTGCGGCGCGGCATCGGCGTGCCGCCGCCGTCGAGCTCGCGCGAGGCCGGCTCGCCGGGGCCGCCGGGGTCGAGCACGTCGTGGCGCGCGTGGCGGGCCACGAAGTTGGTCAGGACCTCGTCGTCGACCACCGGGTCGGCGCGGTGCAGGTAGGCCGCGAGGTCGCTCTGCATCGCGCGGGCGCTCTCGAAGCGCGCGGCGCTGTCGCGGGCCAGCGCGCGGTCGACGATCGCGGCCAGCTCCCGCGGCAGCTGCGGCGCGAGCTCGAGCACCGGTGCGAGCGCCTCGCTGCGCACGCGGTCGAGCGCCGCCATGCGGTCCTTGTCGCGGAACAGCAGCTTGCTCGTCAGCAGCTCGTACAGCACGATGCCCAGCGAGTACACGTCCGAGCGCTGGTCGACCGGGCGCCCCAACGCCTGCTCGGGCGACATGTACGCGACCTTGCCCTTGATGGTCTCCTCGCTGCTGCCCTTGCCACCGGCGCCGGCGTCCATCCGCGACAGCGCGTGCTCGCGCGTACGCGCGATGCCAAAGTCCAGGATCTTCACCTGGCCGGCGTAGCTGACCATGATGTTGTGCGGGCTGACGTCGCGGTGCACGATGCCCAGCGGCTGGCCGTAGTCGTCGTGCTTGCGATGCGCGTAGGCCAGGCCCGCGGCGACCTGATGCGCGATGTAGGCCGCGATCACCGGCGGGAAGCTCTCGCCGGCGTTGCGCACCGCGTGGAACAGCCGCATCAGATCCACGCCCTCGACCAATTCCATCGCCAGGTAGAAGGTGCCGTGCACCTGGCCGAAGTCGAACACCTGCACGATGTTGGCGTGGTTGAGCGACAAGGCGATCTTGGCCTCGTCGACGAACATGCGCATGAACTCGCGCTGGTTGGCGAAGTCGCGGCGGATCTTCTTGATGACCACGCGCTTGGTCAGGCCCTCGGCCACGCGCACGGTCGCGAGGTAGACCTCGGCCATGCCGCCTTCGCCGAGCAGCTCGGTCAGGACATAGCGCCCGAAGATCTGCGGTAGCTCGCGGCTCACAGCGCCTCGATCACCAGGTTGTCGAAGTGGCTCTCGGCTTCCCAGCCCGAGAACGCGAAGCGGTCGTGGCCGGGTCCGCGCAGCGGCGCGGGGTCCTCGAACTCGAGCAGCGGGCGCCCGTCGACCTCCCAGATGATCTCGCTGCCCGAGCGCGTGAGCGCGAAGTGGTAGCGCTGCTCGGCCTCGACCGTGGGGGCGCTCGCGGTCACGCGGTCGCGGCCGTGCTCGTTCTTGCGGGCGATGGCGTGCAGGCTGTTGTTCCAGCCGCCGAAGACCACGACGTAGCCGCTCGCGACGTAGTTGACCGAGCGCGCGACCGAGACGCCGTCGCCGCACAGCTCGACCTTCACGTCGCCCT
Source organism: Nannocystaceae bacterium (assembly GCA_019694555.1). GTDB lineage: Bacteria > Myxococcota_A > Polyangia > Nannocystales > Nannocystaceae > Xiheibacterium. The sequence goes on along the minus strand of JAIBBS010000082.1, from coordinate 17,074 downwards.
CTTCGCTCGCGGCCCAGGCGTCGAACTCGATGCGCACGTCGTCGGGCAACGCGAGGTCGAGCCACAGCGGATGGTTGCGGAGGTCGCGGAGCTTGAGCACGCCGTGCTCGATCCACGCGCCCTCGGCGGTGGCGTGCCAGCGTTCGCCCAGCGCGTCGCGCTCGAAGTCGTCGCGGAAGATCTCGGTGCCGCCCTGGCCGCGCGAGTTGTACGTGCGCGGCAGCTCCTCGCACGCGCACGGCAGCAGCGCCGCCACGAGCGCCCAGCCGCGCGCGGCCTCACCAGCGCCGGGCATCCGGATCCCTCGCGAGCAGGGCGCCCAGCAGCGCGCGCGTGGGCGCGGGCGCGTCGGGCGGGATGAGGGCGGTGGCGTCGAGGTCATCGTCGATGCGGTCGAGCGCGGCGGGGAGACCGGCGGGGTGGAGCAGCAGCTCGAGCAGCACCACGCCGGCGCTGAAACGGTCCGAGGCCTCGGTGGCGTGCGCCTGTCCGCGGCGGAGCTCCGGCGCAAGATAGCGCAGGGTGCCGGCCTGTGCGCCGGGGCCCGCCCAGACCGTGGGATCGGCGGGCAGGCCCGCCGTGGCCGTGGCCGTGGGTGCGGCCGCGGCCACGCCGAAGTCCGCGAGCGCGATCTGGGCGCCACGGAACGCCGTACGCACCAAGATGTTCGCCGGCTTGACGTCGCGGTGGATCGCGCCGGCGGCATGCACGGCCGCGAGCGCGGCGCGCAGCTCGGCCGCGACCCGTGGGAGATCGGCCGGCCCGACCAGGCCGCGCCGCAGCGCCAGCCGCAGGTTGCCGCCGGTGCACAGCTCGAGCGCGATGAGGCGGTGACGCGGCTGCGCGTCGAGCAGCGCGACCACGTAGGGACTGCGCACGCGCGCGAGCGTGCGCGCCTCGTCGAAGAAGCGCGCGTGCAGCAGCCGCGACGCGCTGCGACCGTCGCCCTCGATGAGGCGCTTGATCGCGACCTCGCGACCGACGTGACGATCGAAGGCCTGGTAGACCACGGCATGACGACCGCGGCCCAGCGGTCGGCCCAGCTCGTAGCGCGCGAGCCCGAACGCGTCCTGGGTCTCGAGCTCCTCGAGCCCGTCGAGCAGCGCGAGCCCGCGGCCGGGACGGCCGACCGCGACGCCGCGGCGCTCGAGCGCACCGGTGGCCTGCTGCCAGCCCCGCAGCGCGCGGCGGTGATCGATGTCGAGCGCGAGCACGGCGTCGAAGTGGCGCAGCGCCGCCGCCGGATCGCCGCGCTCGAGCAGCTGCTCGCCCAGCAGCAGGTTGGCCGCGGTGTGCAGACCACCCTTGGTCCAGCGGCTCGCGTCGGTCTGCGGCAACGACAGCAGCGCATGCAGCATGCGCAGGCCCAGCTCGACGTCGATGGCGTCGAGCAGCTCGCGCGCGAGCACCAGCGCCAGCTCGGGGCGTGGATCGGCGCGCAGCGAGGTCGCGATCGCGACCATGGCCCCGCGCAGGAAGCCGGCGTGGCTGAGCGCGCGCAGCTCGGGCTCGAGCTCGGCGATCGCCGCGCCGCGGGCGAGCGCGTCGGCGAAGGCGCCCAGGCGCGCGACCTCCTGCGGCCGCGCGGCACCGTCGGCGAAGCGGGCCAGCACCGCGTCGGCGACGGTGGCCAGCGGGTGGCCCGGCGCGCCACCGATCATGCGCTGCGCCCACGCCACCGTCATCCCAGCACCTCGAGCACCAGCGGTGCGCCGTGCAGCGCGATGCGATCGCCCAGCAGCAGCTCGATGCACGCGCCGGGTTCGAGCGCGTGGCCGTCGAGGTCGACGCGGATGCCGGCGCGGAAGTCGATCGCGACGTGGCCGCGCTCGAACAGCACCCGCGCGGGCACGGCGATGCTCGCGTCGAGCCACAGCGGTCCGCCCTGCGGCAGCCACACCAGCACGCGCCCATCGGCGCCGCCCTCGATCACCGCGCCGTGGGCGTGGCCGTCCTTGCCGCGCAACGGCGTCACGCGCACGGCCGCGGCGCTGCCCAGCGCCAGCTCGCCGGCCTGCGTGAGCGCCAGCGGTTCGCCCGGCGACAGCGGCTCGCCGTCCCAGAAGCTGCCGACCTTCGAGCCGAGATCGATCGCGACGAGCTCGGTGCGCTCGCCCGAGGTGTCGAGCCGCAGCGCGACGTGCTCGCGCGACAGCATCGCGTGCGGCAGCGACAGCCCCGCGTCGGGCGCCCGACCGATGCGCAGCTCGCTGGCGCCGAGGATCCGCGTGGTCCGTCCGCCGCCCCAGCGCACGTCGACGCGATCGGTGCGCAGCCGCCGTCGCTCGAGCCGCTCGAGCCGCGCGACCAGGCCGGGGCTGCCCACGCCGAGGGTCTTGCGCTCGGCGGCGAGCTGGTCGTGCACCAACGTCTGCGCGACGCTGCGTCGGCCGCCGGCGAGCGCGGCGTCGAACTCCTGCTCGATCGCCCGCGCGGCCGCGTGACGCTGCTGCTCGTGCTCGAGCACCGCGAGCACCAGCTCGAGCCGTGCGATCTCACCGCCGCGCTCGTAGGCCGCGGCGGCGCGCACCAGCAGGCCCAGCTCCTCGTAGATCTCGCCCGCGCGTCCGCCCTCGTCGGCGTCGTCGAGCGCGCGTGCGGCCTCGAGCTTGTGTGCGCGTGCGGTCGCGGGGTCGCCCTCGAGCTCGACCTCGGCCAACAGCGCCTCGGCCAGCGCGAGGTGCAGCAGCCGCGCCTCGGGTGTGCCCGCGGGGTTGCGCGCGCAGCCCTCGCGCAACACGTCGATGCGCTCGCCGCGGTCGCGCAGCGTGCGGGCGCACTCGAGCCGCAAGAGCGCGGCCTGGCCGTGCTCGCCGGCGTACTCGAACACCCGCGCCGCCTCGAGCAGCTCGCCGGCCTCCTCGAGCGCGATCGCGGCGCGCAGATCGGGCCGCAGCGTCGCGCGTCGGCGCAACCAGCCGCGCCCGGCCGTGCCGGGGCCGCCTTCGTCGGACGGCGCTGCGCGTTTGGCCGAGGGCAACAAGGGCGTGGCGCCCACCAGCGTAGCAAAGACGCCGCGGTGGCCGAGCGGCTGGCGGCAAACGGCGCGGCCGGGGCCCCTCGGGCCGCGCGCCGCATCGCCGGCCGCCCGCGCGCAGCCAGCGGGCGCCGCGGTGCGTCGAGCCCAGGGTGCCTGCTATGCTCCGGCACCCCGATGGCGCAGACCCTGCTCGAGCCGGTGGCCGCTGGCCAGACGCGCTTCCGCATGCAAGGCCTGTCGTCGGATCCACGCGGCATCGCGGTCGGTCGCGAGACGCTGGTGGCGCTGCCCTCGCTCGACGCGCTCGTCTCGTTCCTGGGCGCGTACAGCGACGAGGCCAGCCTCGACGATCTGCTGCCGAGCATGACGCTCGAGCAGGCGCGGCGCGGCGGCGGCGGCCATGCCACGCTGGTGCGCTGCCACAGCAGCGACGGCTACGCGGTCGATCGCCTGGCGCGGCTGGCCACCGCGGCCCGCGGCGCGCTGTACACCGGCGGCGGCGCGACCTTCGTGCGCTGGCGCGATCGCGAGGCGCCGTTCGGCTACGACCTCGCCGAGCCGCTGCAGCCGCCGCGCGACGAGCTGGTCGTGGTCGACCTCGATTTCGTCGCGCACTACACCACCACGCACCGCATGGATCCGGTCGAGCTGATCCAGCGGCTCGAGCTGCGCGCGGTGCCGGTGCCGCTGGGCGGCATCTCGCGCGACCCCGAGCTGTGCGGGCTCAAGGAGATGGCGCTGCTGCTCGCCGCGCCCGCGCTCGCGCATCGCGTGCTGCGCTACCTGTGGCGGCTCGAGGTGCCGATGGCGGGCTACTACGTGCGGCTGGCCGGCGACGCACAGCCGTCGCTGCTGCTGCGCCTGCGACAGCCGCGCTCGCGCGTGCTCGACGTGCTCGCGGGCGTGCCCGGGCTCGAGCTGCTTGCGCCGGTGTCGAGCCGCGCAGCGGTCGAGATCGGCTGGCGCCATCCCATCCAGCTCGCGTCGGCGCAGACGTGCCTGCCGGGCGAGGAGATGTTCCTGTTCCGCGGCACCACCGGCCGCGTCGAGCGGCTCGACGGCCCGCCGCGCTTCGTCGACGGTCGCCACCTGGTCGAGTCGACCGTCGCGGGACGACTGCGCGAGATCGGTCAGCTGCGCGACGCGGAGCTCGAGCCCTTGCGGGTCGAGCTGCGCATGCGCAAGGCCACGCTGGCCCGCGAACCGCGTGCGGTCGTGATCGGCTGGGATCAGGTCAAGCTGCTGCGCCACCTGGTGTACATGCTGCCGCCCTCGGCGCTGGCGGCCGCGCGGCTGGTGCCGCTCGATGCCGGCGTGGTCGTGCTCGCCAGCGCCGGCGCGCTGGGCCGCGGGGCCTCGGCGGCGGGCCTGGGCGCGGGTGTGTTGCTGCCGCTGGGCCAGCGCCTGGGCGAGGTGGCGCCGGGCGTGCTCGTGCCCGACGGTCACGAGCTGTGGCCGCGCGTGCGGCCGGCGTTGCTGCGGCAGCTGCTGGGCCTGGGCCCCGACGATCACGCGCTGTACCTGTCGCCGACCGCGGATCCGATCCGCGTGCGGCCCGATCAGCTGCGTCCACTCGACGCCGCGTTGATCGGTCGGCTCACGCTCGACGAGCCCTCGCTGGTCACGCCCGAGATGCCGGCGGTCGGCGCGGGCGTGGTCCGCAACCAGCGCCTGGGTCGCTTCGCGCTGTGGGGCTTCGGCGGCGCGCCCGCTGCCACGCCGCGTCCCGCCGACGACGGCGAGGGCGGTCCGTGAGCCGCGAGCTCGCGAGCTTCGTCGAGGACTTCGTCGTGCCGCTGCTGGGCGGCGGCGACGTGTGGATCGGCCGGCCGATGCGGCTGCGCGATCGCGACGAGTGGGCCCGCGCGCTGGGGCCCCGGGTCGCGCCGCAGCTGTCGTACTGGCGGCTGCGTCGCGCGCAGCTGCTGGTCGCCAACCCCGTGCTCGAGGAGCCCGACGCCGACGAGCTGGCGCTGTGGTTGGGGCTGCACAACCTGCTGGTGTTCGATCATCCCGATCGCGGCCGCGTGTGGACCCGTGCGACCACGTGGCGCAAGCTCGAGGGCGTCACGCGCACGTTGCTGACGCTGCCGCAGCCGCAGGCGGCGGCGGAGCTGCTCGCACGGCACGTGACCATCGGTGCGTTCGTCGAGCTCGCGCGCGCGGAGATCGTGGTGCCGACGCCGACGGGCGAGGTCCGCACCGCGGCGCCCGAGCCCGGTCCACGCAAGCGCCTGCGCGGCGCCGTCGCGGGCGCGCGCGAGCAGACCTCGTCGTGGTGGACCGCAAGCCACGCGCCCGAGACCGATCGGCTCGTGCCCGACGCGCTGCGGGCCTCGCCGCTGACGTGTCTGCTGCGGCCGCTGCAGGCGCCGCCGGGCTGGTCACCGCTGCACTGTGCGGTGCTGCTGCGCAGCCGCGCGTTCGCCCGCGCGGTGTGCCACGCGTGGGCCTCGCACAAGGACTGGACGCGGCAGGGTGGGGCGGTGATGGCCGCGCTTCTGCCGTCGCTCGGTGGTGCGAGCCTGCCCGCGCCGCTGCCGGTGCCCGGCGGTCAGCTCGCGCTGCCGGGCGCGGTGGTGCCGTGCGATCCCGCGGACGTGGCCGCGATCGTCGGTGCGCTCGTGCACCTGCACCTGCTCAAGGTGCTCGAGCTCGACACGCGCGTGGGCCTGGCGCTGGGCAGCCGCGACCCCGGCATCCTGTCGTTTCTCGCGCTGCCGCTGCTGCTGCCGACCCTCGCGCCGGTCATGGGCTTGCCGATGTCGATGTCGACCGACACCGGCCCGACCGCGGCCGTGGCCCGGCGCTGGACCGAATACGTCGATCACCTCGAGGAGCTGGTGCCCCGCAGCGTGGTCGAGAATCTACTATCCACCCTCGTCCCCCGCATCGTAAAACCGCCGTGAGCATGCAGGACCCCCCCAACGCGCGCCCGTCCGTCTCGATCCCCGAGCTGGCGCGTCGGCTGCAGGACGGCGCGCGGCAGCTCGAGGCGCAGTTCCTGGGCAAAGAAGAGATCGTGCGCCTGCTGTTCGTCAGCGCGCTCGCGGGCGAGCACCTGGTGATGGTGGGTCCGCCCGGCACCGCCAAGAGCGCGCTGATCCGGCAGTTCGCGCAGGTCATCGAGGCGCGCTACTTCGACTACCTGCTCACGCGCTTCACCGAGCCCAACGAGATCTTCGGCCCCGTCGACATCCAGGCCTTCCGCGAGGGCACCTATCGCCGGCGACTCGAGGGCATGTTGCCCGAGTCGGAGGTGGTGTTCCTCGACGAGATCTTCAAGGCCAACAGCGCCATCTTGAACAGCCTGCTCACGCTGCTCAACGCGCGCCGCTTCACCCACGGCAACGTCGCGGTGCGGGTGCCGCTCATCTCGCTGTACGCCGCCAGCAACGAGGTGCCCACCGACGAGGCGCTGTCGGCGTTGTTCGACCGCTTCTTGCTGCGCGTGCGCGTGGACTACCTCGACAGCTATCACTTCCGCGGCCTGCTGCAGAAGGGCATCGAGCTCGAGGCCCGCGGCATGAACCCCGACACGCCGCTGCTGCGACCGGTCATCAGCGCCCGTGAGCTCCGCGAGCTGCAGCGCAACTTCGGCAACCTGCTGCGCTTCTCCGAGGACTTCCTGTCCACGTTCAAGGGCCTGGTGTTCCAGATCCGCTCCGAGGGCGTGGGCCTGTCCGATCGCCGCATCGTCAAGCTGCTCAAGCTGTTCGCGGCCTCGGCGGTGTTCGACGGCCGCGACGCCGTCAACGACAGCGACTTCTTCGTGCTGCGCCACGTGTGGAACACGCCCGAGCAGGAGGAGATCCTGCAGGAGGTCGTGGGCCCGGTGCTCGACCAGTGGTACGAGCACCATCCCGATCAGGCGCGCATCGGCGCGACGCCGACCAACCTGCAGGACCTGCTCGACGAGCTGCGGGTCATCCGCGAGACGTTGACCGGCACCGAGGTGCTCTCGGACATGCAGCTGTTCAGCCAGCTGCGCAACCTCGGCGACATCAAGGCCGCGCTGGGCCGCATGCCCGACAACCCCGCGGCGCAGCGCATGATCGCCGAGGTCGACAAGCTGCTCGAGACGATGTTCGCGTCGAGCCGCTTCGTGTGAGGCGCCCATGTCGATGACGCTCCCCAGCACGATCGCCACCCGCGCGCTGGTGCCCTGGGGGCTCGACCTCGAGGGCGAGCTCCCGCCGTATCCGTACCCGGATTTCCACGGCCGCGGCGTCGAGCAGCGGCGGCTGCGAGAGTGGCTGGGCGCCACCGATCGCGCGGTGCGTCCGCGCGGCGGCGCGGCGCTGGTCACCGGCTTCCGCGGCGTGGGCAAGAGCCTGCTGGTCAACAAGGTGCTGTTCGACGCCGGCATGCAGGGCCTGTTCGGGCTGCGCTTCGCCGAGCCCGACGCGCCCGCGGGCCTGCGCTGGGGGCCGTTTCTTCGCGCCGACCTCGAGCAGATCGTCAGCGAGCGGCGGCTCACCGATCAGGCGGTGATGTTCTTCCCGGTGCGGGTCGAGATCGCCGACGCGATCGAGCCCGAGAAGCTGTTCAAGCGGCTGCTGCGTCGCACGTACTTCGCGGCCGCGCACAACCACCTGGGCGCGCTGCGGCCCGATCTGCTGCGGCGGCTGCGGTTCGCGTACCTGCGCACGCTGCGGGGCGCGGAGATCGAGCAGTACGAGGGCTTCAAGCGCCGCTTCGGGCTCGACTTCGACAACGTCGGCAAGCTCGAGGTCACCGCGCAGCAGGAGTGGGAATTCGCCGAGACGCTCAAGTTGGTCGCGGGCCCGCTCGACATCGAGGAGGCCGAGGACGAGATCCTCGAGTTCGGCCGCGGCCTGGGCGGCTCGCGCGTGGGCCAGAGCCGCGGCGTGAAGCAGCGCGCGAGCCACTGGTACCGCCGCACGCTCGACGAGTTCCAGGCCGCGTGGGCCGGCACCCAGGGCCTGCGCATCCACCTGGTGTACGTGTTCGACGAGCTCGACAAGCTCGCGTCGGACTTCGACACCAGCGCGCGACAAAAGGGGCAGCTGTCGATCGCGACCGAGGTCGTCAACCGCCTCAAGGGCCTGTTCACCACCGGCGAGATGTCGTGCGTGGTCATCGGCGGCATCTCGCTCGAGGAAGCGTGGGCGCGCGAGGAGATCCGCCACGACTCGGTGCTGCGCTCGCTGTTCAGCCCCCACGTCTACGTGCCGCAGCTCGACGCCGCCGACCTCGCGCAGCTGGGCTACGAGGGCGACCGCCGCGTGCGGCTGGCGGCGCTGGCGACCCGCGGCCGCTACAAGCACCTGATCTGGTACGGCGCCGGCGACGAGGCCCGCGTCGACGATCGCCTGGCGGACGTGGTCGGCGGCTGGGGCCCGGCGCCGCGGGGCCCGCTCGAGCCGCAGCAGTGGGCCGAGGCGCTGGCCGGCGCGGGCGATCTGACGGCGCTGGCGGAGTTCCTGTACGCGACCATGCCGGTGCACCTCGACCCGCTCTTCCGCTGGGATCTCGCGCGCACGGTCGTGACGGTGGAGTTTCAGTCGATGCGCTCCGACGTGCAGTCGATCGACCGCGACGCGGTCGCGCGCGTGGTCGAGGCCAAGCAGCTCGACCTCGTGCTCGAGCGCCTGCGCACCTTCGTCGCGCGCGCGCCGGGGGCTCCGCAGGCGCGGCTGCGCTCGGAATCGCATCGCCACGTGGCGGCGCAGCCTGCCGCGCCCACGGGCGGCTCGGGCGAGCCGCCCACGAAGTAGCGCGCGCGGGGCGAGGCCGCCGCGGTGGCGGCCCGCCGATCCTTCGGGCATGCTCGATCCCGAGGTGGCCAGCGAGCTGCACGACCTGGTCGGCTGGGTTCGGCCCTACGCGCTGCTGCGCAACGCCGTGGTCGTGGCCGCCCGCACGCTCGCGGCCAGCGCCAAGGCGGTGCTGCTCTCGAGCGGCGAGGCCTTGCCGCTGCCGCTGCGCTTCGAGGAGTCCACCGACGAGGAGGCCACGACCCGTCGGATCCTCGTCGAGCCCGATCCCGCGGCGAACGGCGAGGGCGACGAACGACTGCGCGTGGTGCTGCTGGCGCCCGAAGGCGGCGAGCCCGAGGGCGTCCGCACCGTCCGTTGGGACGGCGACCCCGAGCGGCCCGAGCAGCTGATCTCGGCGATCCGCGAGCTCGCCGGGCTGCCCGCGGCCAGCTGAGCCGCCGGCGCAAACCCGGCTGCAGCGGGCTGTCCAGCCGCCTACGACCGCGTCGGGGCCACGCGCCGCGCCGGCGGTGGGGCGCCGCTCGCGGCCGCGCCGCTGGCGAAGTCGCCCGCGATGACGCATGCTGGCTGGCGACCATGTCGAGCGAGCTCTCGACCCTGCGTGGCTGGGTCACACCCTACACGCTGCTCAAGGACGCCGTGATCGTCGCCGCGCGGACCCTCGCCGGCAGCGTGAAGGCCGCGTTGCTGTCGAGCGGGCCTGCGCTGCCGATCCGCGTGCGCTTCACCGAGCCCGAGCGCGTCTGCGACGACGACTCGACCACCCGCCGCATCGTGGTGCGGCCCGAGGACGGCGAGCACCTGACGGTGGAGCTGCTCGCGCCCGGCAGCGACATCGTCGAGCAGCAGCGCACCGTGGCCTGGGACGAGGCGCAGGCGCATCCGGGCGAGCTCATCACCGCGATCCGCGAGCTCGCCGGGCTCGAGTAGTCGCGGCGCGGGCCGCCGGGCTCACGCGGGCGTGAGCAGGCCCGTGCGCAGACCCTGGCGCACGAACGCCAGGAAGCCGCGCGTGGCCGCGTCGAGCGTCAGGCCGCGCTCTTGCGCCCACGTCGCGATCGCAGCCTGCGTCGGCTCGTGGTCGCGCAGCGCGAGCAGCATCGTCGCCTCGGCGTCGTCGAGGCTGCGGTCGACGCCCGCGCCCTGCTCGAAGCGCACGTGCAGCGCGTCGACGCCGGTGGGCCCCAGCGATTGCTCGTGCAGCAACCGCGCGCGCGGGTGCGGTCGCACGGTGTGCTCGCACAGCGCGGCGTCGGACAGCGCGGCGACATCGGCGGCGCGCAGCAGCGCGACCAGGGTCTCGCCGTCGAAGCCGGCGAGATCGCCGGCGTCGAAGGCGACCAGCGAGCCCGCGTGCGCGCGCAGCTGCGCGTACAGCAGCACGTGCCGCACGTGCGTCACGCCCAGCCGTGCGAAGTGCTCGCGGTAGCGCACGACCTCGGCGGCGTACTCGTCGCCCAGCGTGCGATCGTGCACCGAGGCGTAGGCGATCGCCTGCGTGCCGGCGTCGTTGCCCGGCCGCGAGAGCAGGCACAACGCCATCGGCGCGGGCTCGATCGCATCGGCGACGGCGCGCGCGAGTGCGGCCAGGCTCGCTGCGGGCGAGTCGAACAGCAGCCACGCCTGGCCGCCGGCGTCCAGCACCGACGGCAACGCCGCGACCAGGCGCAGCGCCAGCTCGTCGCCGCGCTCGCCGGCGTGCAGGAACGTGACCGCCGCGGCGTCGGGCGGCCGCGCCACGTAGGCCGGCTGACTGACCACCGCGTCGAAGCGGCGCCCGGCCACCGGCGCGGTGAGGTCACCCTGCAGCCACTCGATCTCGAGCCCGTTGAGTCGGCCGTTGAAGCGCGCGAACGCGATCGCGCGCGGATCGATGTCGACGCCGGTGACGTGCGCGACGCCGCGGCTGCGCGCGAACAGGGCGAACGCGCCGGCACCGGTGCCGACGTCGAGCAGCCGCTCGACGCCCTGCAGCCGCAGCGCCCACGCCAGCTCGTCGGTGGTCGCGGTCGGGCCCATCACCGGATCGACGCGGGCGTCCAGCGGCGTCGAGGCGAACCACAGCCCCGCAAAGGGCACCAGGCGCAGCTGTGCGCGCACGCTGGCGTCGCCGCGGACGAGGCCGTGTGCGCGCAGCGTCGCCAGCAGCGTCGCGCCCAGGGCCTGCTCGGCGGCCGCGGTCGGCACGGCGGCGCCGTGGGCGAACAGCAGCGTCAGCGTCGCGCCCGCGTCACCGCGCTGCGTCAGCGCGTGCAGCACCAGCGGCCGCCGCTGGATCTCGGGCATGCCGTACGCGATCGCGTCGGTCGAGCCGAGGCACTCGCCGTCGTAGCCGGCCCGCTGCAGCGCGTCGCGCAGCGCCGCGACGTCGGCGTCGGCCATGGCGTCGAGCGAGTCGGGATCGAAGCGCGCCGTCATTCGCGGCGCCGACCGTAGCACGCGCGGGGCCTGGGTTCGCCGACGTCGGCGTGGACGGTGCGCCGGGTTCACCGACGTCGCCGTGGACCGTGCGCTGGGTCATTGCGCCGTCTGCTCGAGCGACGCTGCGTCGAGCAGGTCCTGGGGGCGCCCCGAGGCGCGCTTGAGCCGGATCAACTCGTCACGCGAAACGACGTCGACCGCGACCTCCCCGAGCCGAACGCGGACGCGCGTGGCCCAGGCGCGGTCGAAGTCACCGCCGGGCACCGCCTTGAGGAGATCGATGCGCGAGGGCGGCGCGCCCATCCAGACCACGTCGAGCCCGGCCGCCGGGACCAGCGCGTCGATGGTCGCCGCGGGTGCACCGAATGCAACCAGCGCCGAGCGTGCGCGCGCGAGGTTCTCGGGCGTATCGCGCAGCCACAGATCCGCGTCCTTCGTGAAGCGCGGCACCCCGTGCAGCGCGACGGCGTGTCCGCCGACGAGCAACGCGTCAACGCCGTGCTGGGCGAACTCCGCCAACAGATCGATCAAGTCGGAGGGGAGTCCCATCGCCATGTTCCTGCCACCACTGCTCGGCCAGTTCCCAGACCGCGCACACGCGCGCCTCGGGACTCGCGGTCCGCCAGAATTCCGCGTCATGGTGCGCGGCCGCGGCCGCGGACACGACGCCACCGGCCCACACACGTCGGCGCTCGGCGGCCCGTTGCTCGCGTCCCACCGTGGGCAGGATAGCACGCAGGCCGATCGGCGGCCTCACGGTCGCAGGCGAGCGCGGTACACCCACGCGGTGCGCCGACGATCGCCCTGCAGCACCGCGCAGCGCTCGCGGGTGTATTGCGGCACGGCGTCGTGCAGCGTCTCGTAGGCGTCGAGCGCGTCCCAGCCGTCGCGGACGCACCACAGCTCGCCCGCCACGACCTCGTCGCCGTCGACCAGCGCCGGGTAGCCACCGTGCGCGATCACGCGGCCGCGCACCGTCGCGTCGCCGACGAAGCTGCCGACCGCGGCCAGCAGCGCGTGCGCCGGATCGCCCGCGGCGCGCCGCAGCGTGCCGTAGACGAACAGCAACGCGTCGTCGTCGTCGTCGCTCACGGGCGCCGCCGCAGCGCGATCGGCAGCTCGTTGTCGCCGGGCTGCAGCGTGATGCGCTCGCGCTGCGGCGCGTACCCGGGCGCGCGCAGCTCGAGCGTGACCGCACGACCATGCCCCACCGCGATCGGCGGCAGCGCGTCCGCGAGGGTCCACGCGTCGAGCAGCCCTTGCACACAATCCTCGACGCAGCGCACGACCAGATCGGCGGGCGGGTTGCGCCAGCGCAGCGTCGCCGGCCGCGCGCGTGCCTGCAGCGTCAGCACGCGACCGTCGACGCAGTCGGCCAGGCGCACGCGCAGGCCGCCGGTGTAGCGCGGGCCGACCAGGCGCACGACGACCTCCTCGACCTCGAGCCTCAGCTCGAGCGCGCCGCCATCGAGGCGCACGTGGCCACCGTCGAGCTCGAGGTGGTGGTGCGCGCGCGCCGGCACCGGCAGGCCGCTGACCGTGATCGTGCACGGCTGCGACAGCGCCGCGAGCACCAGGGATCCCAGACCCAGCATGAGGACCTCCAAGCCAAGGCCGACATCATCGCACGCCGCGGCCGGCCGCGGGCCTGCGCCCATCCGGGAGCGCCAGTGGCCGCGTCGAAAGCTGCTATCGTCCCGGCGCACGTCGCCGCCGGTTTCGCCCATGTCGGGTCGCGCCAGTCCACACGCCGAAGCCACCGTCGGGCCCGAGTTCGAGCGCCAGGTCGGGACCATGGCGCTGTCGCAGCTCGACGGCACCGGGGCGCTGGCGCTGATGCGGGCGGTCGCGTGGCACAACTCGCTGGCGCGGCTGGGCCTGAGCGTGCCGCTGGTGGTGGTGCACGATCTGGGCTGCCTGGTCGCGGGGCTGGGCCGGCCGGCGGCGCAGCTGCGCGGCGTGGGTGGTCAGGCCGACGCCGAGATCGGCGATGGCTGGCGGCGGCTGCTGGTCGAGCTGGCGGAGTCCGAGCTCGTGCGCACGCAGGCCGGCTGGAAGCACCGCGATCCCATGGTCGGCGTCGTGCTCGCGCGGGTGCTCGCCAGCTTGGTGCCGCAGCTGCCCGACGACGTGCGGGTGTTGCGGCCGGTGCCGCTGCCGGTCGACGTGGTGCACTACACCCGCGTCGAGCCGCACGCGGCGTACAACCGCTACGACCAGTCGGTCGCGCTGGCGTGGCTGTCGACGCTGACCAGCAACCGGCTGTTGCCGCTGCTGGAGATCGAGCAGATCGATCTCGACGCGCTGCGGCTGCTGGGCCTGTTCCGCGGCGGTGATGCGCTGCCGGGCGTCGATCTGGCCGATCTCTACAACGTCATCATGAGCCCGTCGCTGGCCGACGTGGTCGACTTCTCGATGGAGCTGCTGCCGTCGATCCTCGAGGTCCGCCGCGAGGCCGGGCAGCAGAGCTTCTCGATCGACGGCTACGCGTCGATCGAGCGCCGCGGCAACCTCGACGACCTGGTGCTCACGCAGCTGGCCTACGACAACGACGTGTTCGAGCAGAAGCTGGTCGACAGCGAGCTGTTCTTCTTCACGCACGAGAAGCAGCTCGAGAGCGAGCGCCGCACCCACCAGGTGCTGGTCGACGGCAGCGCGTCGATGCGGGGCGTGCGAGAGGTCTTCGCGCGCGGGCTGGCGCTGGCGCTGTGCAAGCGGCTGGCGCTGCTGGGCGAAGAGGTCACGCTGCGCTTCTTCGACTCGCGGCTGTACGAGGGCGTGAAGGTCCAGCCCACCGGCAGCGCCGAGGTGCCCTACGCGCTGCAGTTTCGTGCCGAGCGCGGCCGCAACTACGCCCGCGTGATCCGCCAGCTCAACGGCGAGCTCACCGGTCCGCGCCGCGCCGCCGCCCACACGCTGGTGTACCTGCTGACCCACGGCGAGTGTCAGCTGCCGCCCGACGAGGTCTCGCTGCTGTCGGGGCGCGCGCCGATCTACGGCGTGTTCATCCTGCCCTCGGGGCCGCTCGAGCTGCCGTACCTCGAGAGCCTGCATCGCGTCCACGTCATCGACGCCGACGCGATCAGCCACGGTCGTCGCGCCCACAAGGCGCGGCAGATCATCGACGACGTGCAGTCCGATCTCGACGTGCGCCGCGGCGCGCGGAGCCAGGGCCCGCGCCGTGTCGTGCGGCCGCCGTCGGGGGCCCAGCGCCGGGGGCGGCCGTGATCGATACCGCGGTGCTGTGGGTCCGCGCGGAGGCCAACATGCGCGCGGGTCGCTACGCGGACGCGCTGGTGCACCTGCGCCACCTGGTCGAGGTCGTCGATCGCATCGACTTCGAGTACGAGGAGTGGCTGCGCGCCATGGCCGAGTGCCTGCGCGTGCTCGGGCACGCGCGCGAGGCCATGGCCTGCGCCGCCTACCTGCGCGCGACCGAGGAGCCCGCCGCCGACGCGCTCGCCCGCGAGGCCGCGCGGGTGCAGGCCGGTGACCTCGATGCGCTGCGCGGCATCCGACTCATGGGCGTCTACCTCGCGCGCGCCGGCCACAACCGCGCCGCGGCGGACTGGTTCGGCGCCGGCATCATGCCGGTGCACCGCGCGGTCGAGCTCGAGCGCTCGTCCGACGACGCCTCGGCCGCGAGCCTGTGGCAGGACGTGATCGCGCGCGACGATCTGCGCGAGCGGCCCTACGAGACCGCGCTGGCCAAGATCAACTACGGCCTGTGCCTGCTGCGGCTGAGCCACGAGCGCGCGCGCGTGGCCCTGGCCAACGCGACCACCGCGGTCGAAGAGGTCGCCGACGCGTTCGAGACCGAGGGCCTGCGCGAGCGCGCGTTCGACTGCTACCAGCTCATCGCGCGCATCGGCAGCGAGACCGGCGCGTTCGAGAACGTCGCCGAGGGCTACCTCAACAGCGTCCGGATCCTGCGCGACGACGGGCTCAAGCTCGACGCGCTGCGCCTGCACGAGGCCTTCGTCACCATCGCCCGGCGCGCGGGCGAGTGGCACGCCGCCGCCGGCATCTTGCGCGAGGCCGCCGACTACTGCACCCGCGCGGGCATGCCCTACGCCGACGATCTCCGCCTGCGCGCCGCCGAGGCCTGGCTCAAGGCCGCGGTCGAGGCCCAGTCCGCGGGCCACCCCATGCAGATCGTCGAGAACGCGTACCTCGCGGCCGCCGAGGGCTTCGCGTCGGTGCGCGCGTTCAAGCAGGTGCTCGAGGTCTACCGCCGCCTGCTCGCGCTCGAGCTGCCCGCGCGTGCACGCGAGCGCTACCGCAGGCTGTGCGATCGGCTCGGCAGCGATCTGCAGGACGGTCCGCGGCCGGTGCCGGTGCCGGAGTTCCTCAAGCAGCTGCCCGAGTACGAAGAGGTCTGGTACGTCGATCTCGCGGAGTGGGAGCTCGCCGGCGATCCTGCGCTCATCGCCGCCGGCGTCATGGCCGATCGACGCTTTCCCGACTTCGTGCGCCGCCATGCGCTGCTGCTCGTGCTCGAGCTCGAGCGCCGCGGCGCCGCGATCGCGCCGGTCGACGTGGTGCGCCGGCTCGAGTCGATCCGTGCCTATCCCGTGATCGCGGCGCTCGAGGCGTTGTTCGAGTCGCCCGATCCGACCATCCGCCGCGCGGTCGCGGAGGCGATGGGCAAGCTGCGGTTCAAGCGGAGCTTCACGCTCATCGGACGCGCGCTGCGGGACGACGACGCCGAGGTGCGCGAGGCCGCGGCCAACGCCACCGCGCAGCTGGTGTTCCCGCACGCGTTCGAGCCGCTGCGGCGGATCTTCGGCGCGCGCGACCTCCCCGACGCCGAGCAGGCGCGCAAGTCGGCGCTCAAGGCCATCGGCAAGATCAACACCGTCGAGGCGCTCGAGTTCCTGTGCGACCGCCTGCGCGAGGGCGACCGCCAGTTCGCCGAGGCCGCGGCGCACCTGCTGGGCGAGCTGACCAACGCCGAGCTGCTGCCGTATCTGCGGCACCAGATCGAGCTGGTGCCGCCGTTTTACCGCGCCGCGCTCGAGGACACCGCGCGGCGACTCGAGCGACGCCTGCGTTGAGGCGAGGGCAGGGCGCGCGCGCCCACGGTGCGATCAGCCCAGCCAGTACGACAGGCCCAGCGTCAGCATGTGCACGCGCGGCATGTCGGTGCCGAAGCTCGCGACCAACGCCTGATAGCCCATCGACAGACCGATGCCGTGCCAGAAGCGACGCGTGGTGTCGAGCGAGGTGAGGCCGAGGTCGAGCCGCACGCGCGGGCCGTGGGGCGCGACGCTCTTGGCCGACGACAGCGCCAGATCCGACGCGCTGGGCCGCACGACCACGTCGCCGCCGGGACGGTTGAGCACGCCGTAGTAGAAGTCGTAGCCCACGCGCAGATCGAGGAAGCCGCGGCCCAGCAGCGCCAGCCGTCCCAACCCGACGGTGGGGCCGATGCCGAGCAGGCCGTTGATCTCCGTGGTGCTGCCCTGCGACGGCTGGTAGCGCCCGCCCCACGCGGTGACCGTCGCCGCGTAGCCGAAGCGATTCCAGCTCTGGCCCAGATCGACGGCGGCGCCGCCGAAGCGACCGCCGGGCGAGCTCTCACCGCCGGCGTTCGCGAACAGCAGCCGCGCGACGAGGTTGAAGCGCGAGGGATTGTGCGTGGGCCGGAACTTGGGCCCGTAGTGCTTCGCGATCGCCTCGTTGGGCGTGAGCAGCTCGGTCGCGTCGGGATCGGGCAGGGGCGCGGCGGTCGGGCTCGGTGTCGCGGCAGCCTTGGCGGTCGCGGTGGGGGCCGGCGTCGGCGAGGGATCGGCCTCGAGCGCGTCGGGGGTGAGCACCGGCGCGGTCGGCTCGGCAGGGGTCGGGGCGGGATCGACGGGCGTCGGCGCCGTCGTGACGTCCGCGTCGGACGCGACCGGGCCGGGGCCGGGCTCGGCCGGGCGCTCGG
>JAIBBS010000001.1 GCA_019694555.1 Nannocystaceae bacterium | reverse complement strand
CCCGCGACCTCGCGCTGCGGCTCCAGCGGCGGCAGCCGCAGCGGCACCGCCTCGACCGGCACCGCCGCGCCGCAGCCCGGCAGCGGCGGCGCAGCACCGCGCCCGCTCGGCGGCGCACTCATCCGCGCTGCTCGAACGTGTCCAGCAGCGCCGTCAGCCGCGGCGCCACGTGCTGCTCGAACGCGAGCACTGCCTCGACCACCACCGCGTAGTGCTCGATCAGGATCGCCTGGCCCGCGTCGCACAGCTGCTCGCGACGGAAGCCCTCGTCGTGCAGGCACTCGGTGATGCTGCCGTCGGCCAGGTGTGCGCACGCGGCCAGCAGGTTCTCCGGCACCAGGCGGTGGTCGCCGGTGACGTGGCTGGGATCGAAGATGATGGGCAAGATGGTCTGCCGCCGCGCGTACGACAGCGCGTTGAGATCGGGCTGGTTGCGGCAGTAGCCGCCCTTGGTGAACAGCGTCTTCACGCCGCGCTCGCACAGCACGATGTCGAGGTCGCCTTGGTTGGCGATGTACTCCGCGGCGTGGAACCACTCGCTGACCTCGTTGCCGAAGCCGCGCTTGAGCACCACCGGCTTGCCGAAGCGGCCCACCGCCTCGAGCAGGTCGAAGTTCTGCGCGTTGCGGGTGCCGATCTGCAGCATGTCCGCGTGCTCGCCGATCTCGGGCACGAGGTTGAGGTCCATGACCTCGGTGACGTAGGGCAGCCCGGTCTCCTCGCGCGCGCGGTCGAGCATGGCGATGCCCTTCATGCCCAGGCCGCGCCAGTCGGTCGGGCGCGTGCGCGGCTTGAACGCCCCGCCGCGCAGCATCATGCGATCGAGGATGCCGAAGCGCTCGCCGACCTCGCGCACCGCGTGCGCGATCGCGAGGGTCTGTTCGAGCGTCTGCGGCGAGTCGGGCCCGACCACGAACATGTGGTGGCCGGCACCGAAGCGCCGCTGCTTGCCGTCGGGCCCGGCGACCTCGACCACGCGACGCTCGCGGCGCAGGGCCTTGCCGTCGGCACCCCGGACCGTGCGCGCGATGTTCTTGAAGTCCGAGGTCACGCGCCAGGTCGCGCGCACGCCCGGCAGGTCGCGCAGGTAGCCCTCGCGCGTGGCGAACTCGCGGGTGTCACCGATGACGTGGATCGTGCTGTACACGCCCTCGCGGCTGGTGATCTCGATGGCGAGGCCGAAGCGCGCAGCGAGGTCGCGGATCTGATCCACGGTCGACTGCCGACCATTTTCGAACTCGATGATCATGACGCCCACGGGTGTACCGCTGCGCCGCCGCGCCGCGCAAACCCGACCGCGGGCGGCACCGCACGGCACCGCGGCCGCGGCATCAACCGCGGCGCAGCGCGGCCATCGCCGCGACCAAGCGCGCGCAGCCGGCCTCGATCACCGCGTCGGCGGTGGCGTACGACAGCCGGATGTAGCCCGGGCCGCCGAAGGCCCCGCCGGGCACCGTGGCCACGCCGTGGGCCTCGAGCAGCCAGCGCGACAGCTCCGCATCGTCGGGCACCGGGTCGCGCCCGAGGTACGCGCGCACGTCCATCCACACGTAGAAGGCGCCGTCGGGCACCGGCACGTGCACGTCGGGGATCGCAGCCAGCCGCGCGAGCATGAGATCGCGGCGGCGCGCGAACGCGAGGCACATCGCGTCGACCTCGGCGTCGACGGTGGGATCGGTCAGGGCCACCAGCGCCGCGTGCTGCGACGGCGTCGCGGCGCCCGAGGTGGTCTGGCCCTGCACCCGCGTCGCGCCCAGCACCAGCGCCTCGCTCGCGACCAGGTAACCGATGCGGTAGCCGGTCATCGCGTAGGTCTTCGAGACGCCGTCGACGATGGCCAGGCGCGGGTGCAGATCCGCGAGCGTGCGCACGATGCTGGCGTGGCGGAAGTCGCCGTAGGTCAGCCGACGGTAGATGTCGTCGGCCATGATCCACGTGCGCGGGGCCTTGCGCGCGACGACCTCGCCCAGCGCGCGCACGGCCGCGGCGTCGTAGCCGGCGCCGGTGGGATTGCCGGGGCTGTTGAGCACCAGTGCGCGCGTGCGGGGCGTCAGCGCGGCCTCGAGCGCCTCGGGCCGCAGGCGGAAGCCGTCCGCAGCGGTGGTGGCGACCTCGACCGGGACGCCGCCGGCCAGCCGCACCATGTCGGGATAGCTGACCCACGCCGGCGTCGGGATCACGACCTCGTCGCCGGGCTCGAGCAGCGCCTGCAGCAGGTTCGCGATCGAGTGCTTGGCACCGCACGAGATCAGCACGCGCGAGGGCGTGATGGTGCTGCCGTGCACCGCCGACAGGTGCGTGGCCACGGCCTCGCGCAGCGCCGGCAGGCCCGCGACCGGGGTGTAGCGCACCGGCTGCTCGCGCACGAACGCCGCGGTCGCCTCGCGCACCGCGGTCGGCGGGCGGAAGTCGGGCTCACCCGCGGAGAAGTCGTGGATCTCGCGGCCCTGGGCGCGCAGCGTCGCCGCGCGAGCCGCCATCGCGAACGTGGCCGAGGGTCGGATCGACGCCGCGCGCTGGGAGATCGAGTCGTCCACGATGGCCGCGATGGTACCAGCCCGGCTCACGGCGCGCGTAGGTACTCGACCTGGACTTGACCGTAGATCTTGAGCGCCTCGGGTTGCACCACCGCGGGCAGCTGCAGCGGCGGGACCTGGCCGCGCACGCGCTCGCGCTCGCAGACCACCAGCGCACGCGGGGCCAACCAGCCCTGCTCGACCAGCGCCGCGACCACCGGATCGAACACGTGCGGTGACGCAAACGGCGGGTCGACGAACACGAGATCGTAGCGCGCGCGCGTCCCCGGTCCGCCCGCGAGCCACCGCGTCGCGTCGCCGCGCGCGACCTCGGCCTTCGCGGCGAGCCCGAGCACCTCGAGCTGCTGCGCGAGGTGACGCGCGACGCGCCCGTCGAGCTCGCACACCGTGGCGAAGGCGGCGCCGCGGCTGAGCGCTTCGATCGACAGCGCGCCCGAGCCACCGAACAGATCGAGCACGCGCGTGCCCTCGACCTCGTCACCGATGCGAGCGAAGATCGCCTCGCGCACGCGCGAGGCGGTCGGGCGCAGCCCGGGCACGCCCGCGGGCACCGGCAGGAGCTTGCGACCGCGCAGGGTCCCGGCGACGACGCGCTGCATCGGCCCTTCGCGCGCGCGGGCTCAGCCGCGCGCGGTCACCATCGCCGGCAGCATCGCCGGGGTCCACGCGGTGCGCTCGAGCTCGTCCTCGCGCGCGAGTCGTTCCCAGCCGCGCCGCAGCAGGCGGCGGCGACGGATCCACGCCATCGCCAGCAGCGGCACCACCACCACGAACGGCAGCCCACCACCGGCGAGCAGCGGGTACCACACGAAGCGCGCCGGCAGACCGTCGCGCCAGCGCGCGGCCAGCTCGTGCAGCGGCGCGCCGTAGGTGCGCACGAACGCGTCGTCGAAGCCCTGGCCCTGGCGCATCGCCGCGAACAGCTGCCGCAGGCTCGCGTCCGGATCGACCGCGACGCGGCTGCCCCCGGGCTCGGCCCGCACGCGCGCCGCAGTCGCCAACGGCTGCGCGCGCAGGAACTCGACCAGATCGCGCGCGGCGGCGTAGGCCACCGCCGCGTCGGGGCCGTCCTCGCCGTGGAACAGCGCCTCGAGCCGCGCCATGTCGGGCACGCCGCCGCCGAACACCGCGCCCGCGAGCGTCTGCGCCCGCGCGAGGCTGATGCCACCGGTCATGCTCTCGGCCACGCCCTCGTGGAACCACCGCGGCAGCGCGGCGCCACCGGTCGCGCGGTGCAAGATGACGTGGGCCATCTCGTGCTTGAGCAGGCGCTCGAGATCGGTGGGCGAGCCGTCGGGACCGTGCCGCGCGATCACGATCTCGCCGGTCTCCGGTCGCGCGACGCCGGCGACCCAGTGCGGCATGCCGGTGGCCTCTGCGACGCGACCGGCGTGATCGACGAAGGTGACGTGCACGGTGTCGTCGACGTCGAGCGCCAGCGGCACCTCGAGCTCGGACCACCACGACGGCATCGCCTGCGCGAGCGCGACGGCCTCGTCCTGCAGCGCGGGCTCGTAGCGCAGCGTCGCGCGACCGATCACGATCTGCGACGACGCGCGCTCGACCGCGAAGCCCTCGGGTCGTCCGGTGCTCGCCAACGCCGTGCTCGCGCCGGCGGCGAAGATCACCAGCATCACGGCGACGGCGAGCAACAGCGACAGCCATGCCGGCGCGGTCGCGTGCACCGCCGCGCCAGCGGTCCGGCCCAGACGCCGGGGACTGCGCGGGCGCAGGGTGTGCGTGCTCATGGGGAAACCTTGAGCACGACCACGTCCTTGCGCAAGGCGTTGGCGACGAGCAATCCCACCGCGACGCCGATCACGACGATCGCGACGCCGGCGGCGATGCCGATGCGCGCCTTGACCGGCAGCCGTCCCAACCGACGCTCGCGCGCGCCCTTGCGCACGAGCTCGGCGTGCTCGGCCCACAACGCGCCGACCAGCCCCGGTTCGCCCGCGGCCGCCACCGCACGCAGGCCCAGCGGCAGATCGAGGCGGCAGTCGTGCGCGAGCAGGACCGGCTCGGGGCGCTCGGGCACGTAACCGACGAGCACCACGAGGTCGTCCTTGCGATCACGGCACACCGTGTGACCGTCGCCGCCGCCGGGCCGCAGCCGCCGCACCGTGGTCGGCGGATCGGGACTCACGCGCGCGCTGGCCTCCAGCCGATCGAGCAGGTCGCGCTCGAGCTGCGAGCCCGGTGCCTCGGGCGCGAGACCGACCGCGACCGCGAGGCGATCGCCGGCCGCGGGCGCGGCCACCGGTCGCGGCGGCGGCACGCTCGGGCCGTCCGCGGTGCCGACGTCGTCCTCCGCAGGCGGCGCCGCGGGCTCGGGCAGCTCGCCCGGCGCGGTGGTGGGCCACGGCGTCGCCGCGGCGCTGTCGTAGCCGCGCGCGCTGGTGGGCGCAGCGCTGCCCCGCGACGGCACCGCGACGCCGATCGCGATCGCGATGGCGATCGCGCTGCGACGGATCACGGCGTCCCCTTGCGGATCCGATCGAGCCACTGGCCCAGCGCCCAGGTCTGACGCGCGCGCAGACCACTGGTGAACTGCACGCCGCACTCGCCGGTGAGCCCGATCCAGCGCACCTCGGCCTCGGCCTCGATCGGCTCGGCCAACGTCGGCAGGCTGACGCTCATGCGCCAGCGGTCGCCCACGCGCGGTGCCTCGGGCAAGTCCACGCGCACGAGCGCACCGCCGAGGCTGAGGTTGATGGTCGCGCCGCGCGTGGTCGTGCCGCGTGCGGTCACGTCGACGGGCAGCTGCGTCGGCAAGCGCTCGGCCTGGCGTTGATCGGGGCGCGACATCGGACGGGGAGCCGAGTGTGTCGGGCGCGATGACGCGGGTCAACGCCTGCGACAGCACCAAGGCGCGCACGCGCCGGCGCGCCGGCGGCGGTCACTCCACCGGAGGTCCGGGGTCACCGCGCGCGGGTCGGCGGCGCTCGGCGAACCACACGCGGTAGGCCTTCATCTTGCGCACCTGATCCGCGGGCGCGCGGCGCTTGCACGTCGCGAGCTCGTCGCTGCGCGCGGGCGCGCCCCAGCGCGCCTCGGGGCAGTCGTTGGGGTTGTAGCCCAGCTCGAACGCGGCGCGCCGCTCGATCAGCTCGGCCAGCGTCAGTCGCTGTCGCGAGCCGTCGCTGCGCGTGTACTCGAACGACAGCGATCCATCGGCCAGCGCCTGGGCGCGCTCGCGCTCGAGCGCTGCCACGACGGTGTCGAGGTCCTCGCCCGGGCGCAGGAACGCCTTGGCGTTGCGACGGACCTTGTCGCCGAAGCCCATCACCAGATCGATCGCGATCAGCAGCCGCAGATCGCGGGCGGGCGTGGCGAAGTTCTCCCACGCGCCGGTGGTCTCGAAGATCGCGTGACCGCTGGGCATCGAGATGGTGCCGCCACCGCCGGCGAAGTGGCCCTCGCCGTTGTCGACCGAGGTCACGCGCACCTTGGCCGCCTCGAGCAACGCGACCATCGCCTCCTGTTGCGCGCGTCGGGGGTCGCGCGGACCCGGGGTCACCAGCGCATCCATGGTGTCGTAGAACCCGTGCGCGTCGAGGCGCTGCTGCTCGTCGCTGACGTCGCCGTAGCCGGGCCGCTTCGCGATCGCGGCGTCGTCGGCTGCGATCAGCTGCGCGACGTCGTCGCGCCGCACGCGGTCGATGGGCCGAAACGCCTTGAAGCCGCTGCCGCCCAGCCCCGGGTCGGGGTTCCACAGGAAGTTGCCCTCCCAGAAGCGCTTGCGCGTGATGCTGCCGTCGGGCTGGCCGTCGATCGCGTACAGGACACCGGGGTCGTCGCCCGCCGGATCGACCAGCTCGACCACGACGAAGACGTGGCCGTAGGGATCGGCATAGATGACACCCGGCCGCAGCCCGCGGCGATCGAGCGCGACGGGATAGAAGTCGGTGTCGCTGTCGCCGAACGCGGTGCGACCGTTGCCGGTGTGCACGCCCCACGCGAGCGTGCGGCGGAAGAACTTCTGCACCACGCCCAGCTCGCCGGGCTTGCTGCCGTCGGCGCCGTCGGGCGGAGGACCGACCACGCCGCGCAGCTTGCCGCAGCGCGGCGCCTTGCCCGGAGCGCCGCGCGAGCAGCCGCGGAAGCCGAACGGCAGGCCGCGCTTCCACGCGAAGTAGGCGCGCAGGAAGTACGGCGTGTCGGCGCAGTCGGGCTTGAGGTGCAGCCCGACCTTGGTGTCGCTGCTGTCCTCGCGCCAACCGAAGTGATCGAACAGCAGGTTGCGCGCGGGATCGCTGGTGACCTCGTGCAGCGCGCGACGGGCCAGCTCCTCGCCGCGCGGGGCGTGGAACAGCGCGCGCACCCACGCCGAGAACAGCGCTTCCTCGGCGGCGGTCCAGCTGCGCGACAGCGGCCACACGCCCTCGCCGCTGGCATCGCGCACGCGCTTGCGACCACGGCCGCCGACCTCGAGCTTCGCGCACGCCAGGCCGGTGCCGTCGCGGCCGACGATCACGCGCAGCCGGCCTGCGGGTGCGTGCTCGATGCGCGCCTCGACCGAGGCCGGCACGCCCGCGCGGTGCACGATGCTGCCGGGCTCGATCGCGCTGCCGTCGTCGGCGAGCACGCGCAGCGCCAGCGGCTGCTCGCCCGCGAGCGTCGCAGCGACGATCGTGAGCGGCTCGCCCTCGCTGGGCGCCAGCGGCGAGACCAGGATGCCGACCGCGTCGTCGTCCTTCGCGGGGCACTCGCCGGCCTGCGCCGCGCTCGGCGGCGCGGCGGCCGGCGCGGCCGCGCGCCCGGGCGACGCGCTGCCGCTCGCCGCGACCGCGGGCTGCCCGGCCGCGGCGCTCGCCGGCGCCGGCGCACCGGCGGCCGCATCCGACGGCGGCGCGACCTCGCCCGGCGCGGCGACGTTGCGATCGCAGCCGAGCATCACCGCGCACGACAGCGCGGCGGCGAGCCGCGCACGCACCACGAGCTGCCGCGCCCCCACCCTGCCGTGCCCGCGCCGCCTCGCCACCGTGCGACAGGCATACCGCCGCCGGTGGCACGTTGCCAGCGCCGCGGGCGATTCACGCGCGCGGCCCGGCCGTGATAGTGATGGCCCCATGCGCGTGCTCATCGCGGACAAGCTCCCCGCCGCCGGGGTTCGGGCCATCGCGGCGCTCGGCGTCGAGGTCATCGATCGACCCGAGCTCGGCGCCGCCGATCTGCCCGAGGCCCTGGCGCAGACCAGCGCCGACGTGCTGGTGGTGCGATCGACCAAGGTCAGCGCCCAGTGCTTCGCCGCCGCACCGCGGCTGGGCCTGGTCGTGCGCGCGGGCGCGGGCGTCAACACCATCGACGTGGCGGCGGCCAACCGGCACGGCGTGTTCGTGACCAACTGCCCGGGCAAGAACGCGATCGCGGTGGCCGAGCTGACCATGGGCCTGATGCTCGCGCTCGATCGCAACCTCGTCGACGCGGTGGTGGAGATGCGCCGCGGGCAGTGGAACAAGAAGCGCTTCGGCAAGGCCCAGGGCCTGCACGGCCGCCTGCTGGGCCTGGTCGGCTTCGGCCACATCGGGCGCGAGGTCGCCCGGCGTGCGCGCGCGTTCGGGTTGTCGATCGAGGTCTTCGATCCCGCGCTCGACGAGGCCACCGCCGAGGCCGCCGAGGTCACGCGCGCCCCCGATCTCGACGCGCTGCTGCGACGCAGCGACATCGTCAGCGTGCACGTGCCCTACAGCAAGGGCACGCACCACCTGCTGGGCGGCCGCGAGCTGGCGCTGCTCAAGGACGGCGCGGTGCTGCTGCACACCGCGCGCGGCGGCGTGGTCGACGACACCGCGCTGGCCGAGGCCGTCCGCTCGGGCCGCATCCGCGCGGCGCTCGACGTGTTCGAGGAGGAGCCGGCCGAGAGCGAGGCGCCGTTCGCCTCGCCGGTGCGCGAGCTCGCCGGGCTGTACGCGACGCCGCACATCGGCGCGTCCACCGAGCAGGCCGAGCTCGCGACCGCACACGAGGCCGTGCGCATCATCGACGACTACCTGCGCACCGGCAACGTCGGTGCGGCGGTCAACCTCAAGCGCGAGCGCGCGGCACACTTCACCGTGGTCGTGCGCCACCGCGACCGCGTCGGCGTGCTGGCGCAGATCCTCGGCGGCCTGCGCGAGGAGCAGCTCAACGTGCAGGAGATGCAGAACGTGGTCTTCGAGGGCCACGAGACCGCGTGCGCCACGATCACGCTCGAGAAGCAGCCCAGCGCGACGCTGCTCGAACGGCTGCGCGGCCAACCCGACGTGCTCGCCGTCGACCTGCGCGCGGTGCCGTGAGCCGCGCGCCCGTCATCGTCGCCGACGACGCGATCCCGTGGGCCGAGCAGGCCCTGGGTGCGCTCGGCGAGCTGCGTCGGATCCGCGGCGGCGCGATCGATCGCGCCGCGCTCGCCGACGCGGACGCGCTGGTGGTCCGCACCGTCACGCGCGTCGACGCCGAGCTCGTCGCGGGCACGGGCGTGCGCTTCGTCGGCACCGCGACCGCGGGCCGCGACCACCTCGAGGTCGCGGCGCTGCAGCAGGCCGGCGTGACGGTCGCGTCCGCGGCGGGCTGCAACGCCACCGCGGTCGCGCAGTACGTGCTCACCGCGATGCACGTGATCGCGCTCGAGCGCGACCCCAGCCTGCTCGCGGGCCCCATCGCGGTGGTCGGCTTCGGCGAGGTCGGCCGCCGCGTCACGCGGCTGCTGCGATCGCTGGGCGCACAGGTGCGCGTGTGCGATCCACCGCTGGCGCGCCGTCGCGAGCGCGAGTCGCTCGGCGACGGTCCGCTGGCCGAGCTGGCGGCCCGCGAGCCGCTGCTGCCGCTGCACGAGTGCCTGCACGGCGCGCGCGCGGTGACCATGCACGTACCGCTCGAGCCCGGCGGGCCCGAGCCCACCGTCGGCCTGCTCGACGCCGACGGGCTCGCGCGGCTGGGCCCCGACGCGCTGGTGGTCAACACCGCGCGCGGCGGTGTGGTCGACGAGTCGGCGCTGGTGCACTGGCTCGACGCCGACCGCGGTCGCGCGGTGCTCGACGTGTGGTCCGGCGAGCCCGCGATCGACGTGGTGCTCGCGGATCACTTCGCGGTGCGGCTGGCGACGCCGCACGTCGCCGGCTACAGCCTCGAGGGCAAGCTCGCAGGCACGACCATGATCGCCGCCGCGCTCGCGCGCCACCTCGATCGCCCGCAGCCGTGGCACGGCCACGACGTGCTCGGTGCGGCCGAGGCGATCGCGGCCGCCGCGGGCCCGACCGCGCTGGCGCGTCGCGCCGCGGTGCTGCGCAGCTGCAACCCGATCGAGCGCGACGACGCGGCCCTGCGCGCGCTGCTGCCCGCGCCCATGCGTCAGCGCCTCGCCGGCTTCGAGGGCCTGCGCCGCAACTACGCGCTGCGCCGCGAGCTCGAGCACTTCTGCGTGCCGCCGGGCGTCGACGACGGATTGCTGGGCCTGGGCCTGCAGGGCCACGGCCGCGCCGCGATCGTGCTCGTCGCCCACGGCAGCCCCGACCCCGACTGGCGCCGCCCGCTCGACGCCGCCGTGGCAGCGCTGCGTCTGCGCGAGCCGGGCATGACCGTCGCGCTCGCGTTCCTCGATCACCTCGCGCCGCGCCCGGCCGAGGCGTTCGCGGAGCTGGCCGCCGCCGGAGTCGCGCGCGTGCGCGTGGTCGCGGCGTTTCTGTCGCCCGGTGGCGGGCACGTCAAGCGCGACGTGCCCGCGCTGGTCGAGGCCGCCCGCGCCGCGCACCCCGGGCTCGCGATCGAGCTGGTGCCCGGCGCGGTCGGGGCCGAGCCCGAGGTCATCGACGCGCTGGTCGCCGCCGCGCGGCGCCTCGCGGCGCCGTGACGGCGTCCGTCGACGCAGAGCGAGCGCCGCGTCCACGGGCCCGCTCGCTTTCCAGTGGCTTCGCGACGAGAGCCCGTCAGCATTCGCTGCCGGTCTCTCAGTGCGGCACGTACAGCAGCTCGAGCCCGTCGACGAGATCGGGCGTGTTGCAGCTGTAGTCGAAGCCGTCGACCGAGCTGTGCTGGATGCCCGAGGTCGCCTCGGCACCGCTGTCGCCGATGTTCAAGGCCGACAGCGTGTCGGGATAGCAGACGATGATCTGTCCGGTGGACTGCATCAGCATCGCCTGCACGC
Source organism: Nannocystaceae bacterium (assembly GCA_019694555.1). Lineage (GTDB taxonomy): Bacteria > Myxococcota_A > Polyangia > Nannocystales > Nannocystaceae > Xiheibacterium. The sequence goes on along the minus strand of JAIBBS010000001.1, from coordinate 108,150 downwards.
GGATGAGATCCGTGGTGTCGCCGCCGAAGTGCGCGGTGTCCCACTGGACCACGAAGCGCAGATCACCGTCGACGCCGAGGGTCTGGTACCAGATCTCGCTGTTCATGTCGCTGGGGTTGAGGTCGTCCCAGAACACGTAGAGGTTGTTGTCCGACGGCGCGGTGGCGTCGGGCAGACACGCGTTGCCGTAGCTGAGGTAGCTCTCGTCGCCGAAGTGCAGCACGCCGTTGCTCTCGATCGCGACGTTGGCGTACGAGACGCCGTACAACGCGAAGTCGAAGCCGATCGGCACCGCGAGCACGCTGTCGTCGGTCAGCCCCGTGGCGGTGCCGGTGCCGCTGATGTCGTCGCACTGCAGCTGCGCCAGCTGCAGCGCGTAGCCGTCGTAGCCGCTGTCGCTGCCGAACGGCAGCCCCGGGATGTCGCAGTTCGCGAGGTCCCAGCCGCAGCCCGCGGTGCAGGCCAGCTCGCCACCGTCGAGCCCCAGCGACGCACAGGTCTCGCCCTTGAGATCGGCGCCGTCGCAGACCTCGCTGGTGTCGGCGACGCCGTCGCCACAGGTCGCGCACGCGGTGGTGTCGAAGCCGCCGCACGCGGGGTTGCACGCCAGCGTGCCGCTGTCGAAGCCGACGGTGGCGCAGGTGTTGCCGCCGAGCGCCGCGCCGTCGCAGAACTCGTCGCCGTCGACCACGTCGTTGCCGCAGGTGCCGCAGACGGTGAAGTCGAAGCCGGTGCAGTTGCCCGCGCACGCCAGCGAGCCGCTGTCGTAGCCGAAGTCACCGCAGGTGTTGCCCGCCAGCGCCGCGCCGTCGCAGAACTCGGTGCCGTCGATGACGCCGTTGCCACACGTGCCGCACCCGCTGGTGTCGTAGCCCAGGCAATCCGCGGCGCACTCGAGGTTGCCGCTGTCGTAGCCCAGGCTGGGGCAGCTCGCGCCGCCGAGGCCGCCGTCGCACAGCTCGTCGCCCTCGATGTCGCCGTCACCACACTCGGCGCACGCCGACAGATCCAGCGCGCTGCAATCGGGCAGACACGCGACCGCGCCGCCCAGCGGGAAGCCCTGGTCCTGGCACGTCGCGCCGCCGACGTCGTCGCCGTCGCAGGCCTCGCCGTCGCCGACGATGCCGTCACCGCAACCGGCCGGGGTGCACGCGCTGGTGTCGAAGCTGCAGTCCGCCGCACAGCCGAGCAGGCCACCGGCGAAGCCCTGCGAGAGGCAGTCGGCGCCGCCGAGGTCGGCACCGTCGCAGTCCTCGCCGCCATCGCGCACGCCGTCGCCACAGCTGCCGCCGGTGCCGGAGTCGGCGCTGGTGGGACCGCTGCTGTCGGAGCCGCCGCTGCCGCTGGTGCCGCCGTCGCTGCTGCTGTCGCTGCCGCCGTCGGTCTGCATGCCACCGGAGTCGCTGGCCGACGCATCGTTGCCGTCGTCGCCGGTGTCGACCGGTGTCGAGCCGGCCTCGTCGCCACACGCCGCCAGCACCAAGCCGGCGCCCCAGATCCAAGCAAGTCGCGTTCGCATGCGCGGACCTTAGCCGCGCGCGCCGTCGCGGATGCACCCTGCGTCGTCGTGTCCCACGTGCGTGCGCTCTCACGGCGCGGACGCGCGCTCGGGCGAACCGAATCAGGTTCCCTCGGGACTCACTGGGGAGGGCAGCGGCAGGTCGACCTCCAACGAGACGTCGGTGTCGTCCGCGTCCGCACCGAAGATCGCGAGGTAGACCCCGCGCTCGAGCTCGTGTTGCGTCGACTCGCCGACCTCGAGGTGGATCGCGCGGGGATCGACGCTCGCGCGCGGCATCGACCAGTTGGTCACCAGCCCGGGCCCCCGCGCGGGGCGCAGCAACTCCACCCAACCGCCGGCCTCACCGTCGACGCGGATCGTCGCCAGGCCGCCGCGCTTCACCTGCAGGCGTCGCACCGAGTACAGCCCGCCGCCGCCTTGGACCAGCGGGCCGCGCGTGCCGTCGTCGTCGCACTGCAGGTGCACGTGGTCGCCGCCCTCGGGCGCACGGCTCAGAGGCACCTGCGCCGCGGCGAAGCCCTGGTAGTACACCGGCGCGTCGTCGAAGTAGTCGTCTTCGATCTCGTCGATCGACTGCCCGAAGATGCCCTCGAGCGTCTCGGCCAGCGCCGGCGCATCGGCACCGTCGACGATGTCTTCGGCCAGCCGCCGCATGCCGAACTCACCCTTGCGATCGTGGACGAAGCGCATGAAGTGGGCCGCGGCGGCGTAGTCGAGCCGGCCCGAGCGATAGGCCTCCTTGGTCAGACGCAGCTTGTCGAGCGGACGCCCGTCGTCGCGATCGGGCCGGTACCATACGTCCACGCCGGAGTAGATTTCGGCCATGCCCTCCTCGACGAAGTAGGTCTTCGCGGTCGAGTCGAGCACCGCGTGCACGATCTCGTGCGTGATCGACGGACCGGTCGAGAACAACACGCGCGTGCCCGGGAAGAAGCAGCCGCTGCGCCCCTCGCCGCACTGTTCGGTGACGTCGTCGAGCCAGTACACGACGATCGGTGCGTCGTTGTGTGGCCGCGCCAGCTCGAGCTCGAGCGCATCGACGTGACGATCGAACTGCTGCAGCGTGCCCTCGCAGATGCGTTCCTCGAATGCGGTGCCGATCATCAATCGTTCGGTCTGATACGTGATGTCGGGCAGCGCGTTGCAACCGATCGCGAGTGCGGTGTGAAAGCCCAGCAGCAGCTGCCGCGTTGGGCGACCGTGATGGGCTCGACGATGCTGACGCTGGTGCTCGCGCTCGCGGCCTCCGACGAACCCCGTCCGCTGGGCTCGCGCCTGGGCGGGACCGCGACCCGCGGCGTCGACCGCCACAACGCGCTGTCGTTCTCCACCGCCGTCGAGGCGCCGCGACTGGGCGTGGCGCTGGGCTACGAGCGTCGCATCCACCGCTTCATCAGCGCGGGCGCGCAGCTCGAGTACGCGATCCCCAAGGACGGCTACGGTCACCTGCAGGGCCTGACCGAGACCGTGGCGCTCTCGCTGTGGGCGCCCCGCGCCTTCCGCGGCTTCTACGTGCAGGCCAGCACCTCGGTGGCCGAGTCGGTGCTCGCGGCCCAACCCCGCTTCACCGCGGTCACGGTCGCTCCCGGCGTGGCCGGTGGCCTGCGCTGGCGCTTCGGCCGGACCTTCTTCATCGGCGCCCAGCTGGGCCTGCGCTGGGCGATGCGGGTGCGCAACGACACCGCGGTCTGCACCCACGCGGTCGCTTGCCCCGCGACCCGCACCGGACCGGTCGTGCGCGCCGCCTTCGACGTCGGCTTCACCTTCTAGTCCCATCGTGAGCGCCAACGCACGACGGTGACGCGCCTTACACGCCGGCGGCCCGCGCCCGCAGGCCCGCGGCCGGGACCTGCGCTCAGAAGCTGCCGGCGATGACCGCCCGGAAGCTGTCGATGCCCAGCTCGCGGTCGAAGCCGTGGGCGTACTGCAGCGCCAGCGTCACCGACTCCGCGTAGCCCAGGCGGAAGCCCAGCAGCAGCGTCGCGCCGGTGGCGACCAGCAGGTCGCGCAGGCGCACCGACCCGCTCCACGCGCCGCCCCAGTCCACGAACGGCAGCGCGCCCACGCGCTGGAAGAACGCCGGCAGCGTGCCCAGGCCGCGGTCGGCGTCGTAGATCGGCAGGCGGTAGGACAGGCTCGCGACGCCGAAGTAGCGCCCGACGATGGTGTCTTGGTTCTGCGGGTTGTTGGGCCCGGCATAGCCGCGCAGCAGTCGACACGCGCCGGCGGTGGTGGGCGCACGCGACAGCAGCGACATCAAGATGTCGGTGCCGTAGCTGTAGTCGCCGACGCAGAAGGCCCCGCGGCCGGGGATGCCACCGGCCGACGCGCCGCCGCGCAGCGTGAACACCAGCGACTGGTGGCCGCGCCACGGCATCGGGATGTTCTCGCGGTACGAGAACTCGCCCTGCAGATCGCTGAAGTCGCCGCCGAGCCGACGATCGAGCACGTTGATGCCCACGCCCACGGCGCGGCCGCGCTCGGGCCCGAACGCGAAGCGGTTGCGACCGTCGAACTCGTTGCTGTAGTCGAGGTCGAACGAGAACGTCGCGAAGTCGCCGACCTGCGGCAGCGACGAGGCCGGCGCGTTGGGATCGATCGGGGTCTGGCCGGCGTCGAGGTTGCGCGCGCGCGTGAACGCATAGCCGAACGTCGCGTCGGCGCTGTGGCGGGCCTGTCGCAGCACCGGCACGCCGACCGCGGCCGCGACCCGGGTGGTGCGCTCGCGATAGCCGGTCACCTGGTAGTTGCCGCCGCGGTCGACACCGTTGTCGTAGACGTAGCGGCCGAAGCCGCGACGATGCGAGTAGCCGCGGCTCAGCGACACCCGCAGCGTGGGGAAGAAGCGCGAGGTCTCGTAGGTGACGCCACCGGTCGCGACGCGCTCGTCGGGGATGATGTTGACGTTGCCGACCAGCGAGTGCAGCCCGACCGCGTCGGTCAGGCCGGTGCCGAAGCCCAGCGCGGTGCCGGCCGAGCCGGTCAGGGCCTCGAGCGCGCCCAGCTGCAGCACGCGCGGGTACATGGTCTTGATCGGGCGGTAGCGCTTGCTCCGCAGCGCCGGCGGACGCCCGGCGCTGCCGGCGAGCGGCGTGCGCGGGTCGTCGGCCGGCGGCAGGAACGAGGTCGCGGGTGCGGCCGGCAGCCATTGATCCGGGTCGTAGGGCATGACCCACAGGTCGTAGCCGAACGCGCCGTAGCCGACGTAGGCGATGCGCTTGCCGTCGTGGCTGACCGAGGGTTCGAAAGCGCCGCCGAGCACGTTGCTGACCTGCGAGACCACGCCGGTGTCGAGCTCGTAGGCGTAGAGGTTGAACACGCCGTCGCGATCGCTCGAGAACACGATGGTGCTGCCGTCGGCCGACCACGTCGGCGACAGGTCCATGTGGCGATCCGCGGTCAGGCGCGTGGTCTCGTCGCGCTCGCGGTCGTACAGGTACAGATCGCGGTAGCCACCCTCGCGCCAGCCCGAGAACGCGACCTTGCGTCCGTCGGGCGAGAAGCGCGGCGTGTAGACCTGGCCGATCTTCGACAGCGCCGGCAGCTCGACCACGTCGCCGCTGGCGAGATCGAGGAAGCCCAGGCGCGACTGCGCCACGTCGTTGCGCCGGAACACCACCGTGCGCCCGTCGGGCGCCACGTGCGGCTCGGTCGCGCGCAGGCCGAAGGTGAGCTGCTCGGCGTCCTTGGGATCGCCGCCGTTGTAGCGGTACAGATCGGTCCAGCGGTAGCGCAGGTCGTGGACACCGACCTGCTCGATCACGAGGTCGCCGGTGTGGCCGACGAAGCTCGACTCGCCCACGCTCTCGATGTCGATGACGTGCTCGACGTCGACGTCGGCGCCCTGGCGCCCGATGCCCACGCCGTCGCGGATGCGGCCGCCGGTGCTGGCGATGCGCTTGAGCCCCTCCTCGCGGTGGCCGTCGGCCTTGTAGAAGTAGATCCAGTCGTCGTCGGGCGCCCACATCGGGTAGCGCGTGACCTCGCCGGAGAACGTCAGCCGCCGGCCCTGCCGCAGGCCGCGGTGCCGGATGCGGCGGGCCTGGGCCTCGAAGCGCTCGATGGTGTCGGCCTTGAACTCCTGCCACAGCGTCTGGAAGTCGACGCCCAGCACCTTCATCACCGCGCGGTTGATGCCGAACGGCACGACCTGGCCGCCGTAGACGTGGCTGAGCTCGGCGAGCTTGTCGTGGCCGTAGTGCGCCGCGATGTACTGCATGAAGTGCGCGCCGTACAGGTACACCGAGCTGCCGTGCGGGAAGATGCGCGCGCCGCTCGAGACCTGGTCGAGGGTCTGGAACTGCCGCTCGAGCACGGCCATGCGGATGAACGCATCGAACTGCGCCGAGCGCCGGCGCCCCTGGCTCGACAGCCGCGACTCCTCGACCACCGCGACGCCCTCGACCATCCAGCGCGGCTGCACCACGTTGGGCGAGGTGACCTTGCCGAGCACGCCGAAGCCCAGCAGCGCGTTGGCCAGGCGCGAGAGCCCGTGCACGGTGTCGAGGTGCACGACGTGGGTGAGCTCGTGGCTGATGAGGATGTCGATCCAGTCGTCGTAGGCCTCGAGCACCGACAACGCCTCGGGCGCGGTGGTGTAGGCGTTGATCCGCGGATACGGCACGACGTTGGCGCTGCCGTTGGCGGTGTCCTGCGTGTCGACCAGGCTGATGTGCGTCTTGAGGAACACACGGTGGGCCCAGCCCAGCGTCAGCTCGGCGTAGGCCTGCTCGGCGACCATGGCCACGCGCTCGGCGGCTTCCTCCTGCGTGGCGTAGTAGTGGATGTAGAAGTGCTCGGTCTCGATGGTGCGCCAGCGCAGATCGTTGTTGCCGGCGCGCGCGCTGCCGGCGAGGGCGAAGCACAGCAGCAGCGCCACCGCCAGCGCGAGGCCGCGACCGAGCCCGCGGATCATCGCGTCCCTTCGCCCAGGAACCCGTCGATGGCCGCCGCGAGCGCGCGCGGCTGCTCCTCGGGGATCGCGTGGCCGCAGCCCTCGATCACGACCGTGCTCGCGCGGGGCAGCGCCGCGGTCCAGCCCTGCCGATCCGCCGCCGTGATCGCGGCGTCGCGATCGCCCCACACCAACAAGGTCGGGCACGACAGCGGTGCATAGGCAGCCGCCAACGCCGGCGCGCGCTCGAGCTGCAGAAGCAGCGCGCGCGCGGCCGCGAGGCCGCCGTCGCGTGCGAGCCGGTCCCAGTACAACGCCGGCGCCAGCTCGCCCAGGCTCGAGGGCACCGCGCGCCAGCCCGCGAGCGTGCGCCGCAGGTCCGCGGCGCGGTACACCGTCGCGAACGCGGCCTCGCCGACGGCGGGCAGCGACGCGAGCCGCAGCTCGTGCGGCAGCTGCAGCGGCCCCAGCGGCGGCGCGATGGCCACCAGCGCACCGACCTGCTGCGGCCGCAACACCGCCAGCGCCATGCCCACCAGCGCACCGACGCCGTGCCCGACGACGTCGAGCCGCTCGACCCCGAGCGCGTCGAGGGTCTGGGCCACGCACTCGGCCAGCCACGACAGCTCGTAGTCGCGGACGGCCTCGGGCCGCGGCCGGTCGCTCTCGCCGGCACCCGGCAGATCGAGCACCAGCTCGCGGCGATCGGCGCCCTCGCCCGCGGCCGCGGGACCGAGCATGCGCGCGAACTCGTGGCCGCACAGCAAGAGCTCGTGCAGCAACAGCCGCGGTCGCGGATCGTCGGCCGGCCCGGTGTCGGAGACGAACACCCGCAGCGGCGCGCCGGCGCTGCCCAGCTCGACCAGGCGCGAGCGATCGTCGGTCGCACGCGCGCGTGCGGTCATCCCCCGCCCTCTTGCGGCCGCCGCAACGGCCCCTCGTTGACGAAGCGCTGCCCGCCGCCGTGCAGCAGGTGCTCGGGGAAGCGCGTCTGCATGATCTCGAGCACGCGCCGCTCGGCGTCCTCGGCGTCCTCGACCTCGAGCACCTCGCGCGCGAGCGCCTCCATGTCCGACAGCGTCGAGCTGCGGATGATGTTCTTGATCACCGGGATCGCCGAGGGGTGCATGCTGAGCTCGCGCACGCCCAGGCCGACCAGCACCCAGGTGTAGCGCGGGTCCGCGGCCATCTCGCCGCACAGGCTCACGCTGATGCCGGCGGCCTTGCCGGCCGCGCTGACGCGGTGGATCAGCCGCAGGATCGCGGGGTGCAGCGGGCGGTACAGATAGCTGACGTCGTCGTTGGTGCGATCGATCGCCAGCGTGTACTGGATGAGATCGTTGGTGCCGATGCTCATGAAGTCGACGTGGCGCGCGAGCACGTCGGCGACGATGGCGGCCGAGGGCATCTCGACCATGATGCCGATGGGCACGGTCTGCGCATGGGCCACGCCCTCGTCGGCCAGCTGCGCGCGGGCCTCGTCGATGACCGCCAGCGCGGCGCGCAGCTCCGAGATGCCGCTGACCAGCGGCAGCATGATCCGCAGCGGCCCGTGCACCGCCGCGCGCAGCAGACCGCGGACCTGCGCGAGGAACATCGAGCGCTCGCGCAGCGCCAGCCGCAGCGAACGCAGGCCCATGGCGGGGTTGTGCTCGCGCTCGCCGTAGCGCACCAGATCGGTGGGCTTGTCGGAGCCGAGATCGAAGGTGCGAAACACCACCGGATAGGGCGCGAGCTTGCGCAGCACCGCCTTGGCGTGGCGGTAGTGCTCGTCCTCGGTCGGCGGGATCTCGCGGTCCATGAAGATGAACTCGGTGCGGAACAGCCCCACGCCCTCGGCGCCGTGGAACAGCGACGAGGGCACCTCGGCGTCGAGCGCCACGTTGGCGCGCAGCACGATGTGGGTGCCATCTTGCGCGATCGCGGGCAGGCCGTGCTCGCGCTGGACCCGCTCCTCGAACACGTCGTAGCGATCGCGCACGTGCTGCCAGCGATCGAGCTCCTCGGTGCCGGGCCGCACCAGCACCACGCCGTCGATGGCGTCGACCACGACCATGTCGTCGCTCTGGACCAGGCCCAAGATGTCGCCGACGCCGACCACGGCCGGGATCTCCAGCGAGCGGGCCATGATCGCGCTGTGCGAGGTCTGGCCGCCGACGCCGGTCACGATGCCGACGACCTGCGCGCGCGCGAGCTGGGCGGTGTCGGCGGGGCTGAGGTCGTGCGCGATGACGACCGATCCCGGCGGCGGCGACAGCTCGCCGTCGTCGACGTCGCCCATGTGCAGCAGCACGCGCTCGGCGAGGAAGCCGATGTCGCTGCTGCGCTCGGCGAAGTACTCGTCGTCGGCGCGCTCGAGCGTCTCGCGGATCTCGGTCGCGACGCGATCGACCGCCCACTCGGCGCTGATGCTCTCGTTGCGGATCAGCGCCTCGACCCGCTGCCGCAGGTCGGGGTCGCGCAGCATCATCTGCTGCGCCTCGAGGATCTGGCGGTGCTCGCCGTGCGGCAGGCGGTTCTTGATCGCCTCGAGCTGCGCGTGGGTGCGGCCCAGGCCCAGGCCGAAGCGCGCGAGCTCCTCGTCGGCCTCGGCCGGCTCGATCTCGCGGCGGGGCACGTGGAAGTGCCGGCGATCGATCACGTAGGCGCGGCCGATGCCGACGCCGGGGCTCGCGGCGATGCCCGACAGCTCGCGCCGCGCTCGCTCGCCCGCCGGCGTCGGTCGACTGCCGGGCTCGGTCGCGCGACGCGGCCGCGGGCCGTCCTTGTCGCCCTCGCTCACGTCTCGCCGAATCCCTGCTGGATCAGCTGCGCCAGCGCATCGTAGGCGCCGTCGGCTTCGTTGCCGGTGCAGCGCAGCGTCACGGTCGAGCCCTTGGCCGCCGCGAGCATCAGCACGCCCAGGATGCTCTTGCCGTTGACCTCGCGCTCGCCCACGCCGATCCACACCTCGGCGTCGAACTTGCCCGCGAGGCCCACGAACTTGCTCGCCGCGCGCGCATGCAGGCCCAGCTGGTTGACGATGGTCAGATTTCCCCGTCGCTCGCTCATCCGCTCCGTCCCGCCCCTTCACCGTCGCCGTCGTCGCGGCGCTCGCTGACCACCACGGCGCGATGGGCCGCGTCGGCGCACGCATCGGCCACGTGCGACAAGCTGGTCGCGTCGCGGTCGAGCGTGCTGAGCTTGATCAGCATCGCCAGCGACACGCCCGAGACCACCGCCAGCGCGTGGTCCTGGCCCTCGCGCTGGGCGCACTGGCACGGGCTCGCGCCCAACAGGTCGACCAGCACGACCACGCCGCGGCCGCGATCGGCGGCCGTGATCGCTGCGCACATGACCGCCGAGAGCCCGGCGGTCTCGCCGACGCCGGCATCGATCGCGACCACGTCGTCGAGCGAGCCCGGCGGCGCGATGCCGCGGGCCGCGTCGAGCAGCGCGCTCGCGGTCTTGCCGTGCCCGACGACCGCGACTCCGACGCGCGCGTTCATGGCGACCTCCCGACGTCGCGGTGGCGCACGACCACGCGCAGGCCCGCGCCGCGCTCGGGCGCGAGCCGCTGCTGCAGCGCCTCGACCAGCGCGACCGAGCGATGCTGGCCGCCGGTGCAGCCCAGCGCGACGGTGAGGTACGAGCGGCCCTCGGCGCGCATGCGCGGGATCACGAAGCGCACCAGCGTCTCGACGTGATCCAACAGCGTGCGCGCGTCGGCCTGTTCGAGCACGAAGCGCGCGACCGGCTCGTGCAGGCCCGACAGCGGCCGCAGCGCGGGGTCCTCGTACGGGTTGGCGAGGAAGCGGCAGTCGAACACCATGTCGGCCTCGCTGGGCACGCCGCGGCGGTACGCGAACGACTGCAGCACCACGCGCAGGCCGGTGCCGCCGGCGTAGCGGTCGCGCACGAGCTGCCGCAGCTGCCGGCCGACCAAGGTGCTCGAGTCGATGGTCGCGCTCGCGCGGTTGCGGATCGGCGCCAGCGCCTCGCGCTCGCGATCGATCGCGCCGGGCAGCTCGCCCATGGGGTGCAGCCGGCGGGTCTCGGCGAAGCGCCGCACCAGCACGTCGTTGGCGGCCTCGACGAACAGCACCTCGAGCGTCACGCCCATGCGCTCGAGCCGGGCGCAGGCCTCGTCGAAGGAGGCCAGGTGCTCGGTGTCGCGGGCGTCGACGCAGACTGCGACCGCGCGGCCCTCGTCGCTGCGCTTGACCAGCTCGACCAGCTCCGGCAGCAGCGGGATCGGGCAGTTGTCGACGCAGAACACGCCCAGGTCTTCGAGCGCGCGCAGGGCCGTGGACTTGCCGCCGCCCGAGACGCCCGAGAGGATCGTCAGTCGCACGGCTACTCGACCTCCGTCATCGGGATCACGCCCGAGGATCCTGCCGGCAGCGGCTCGGGGCTCCACTCGCCGGCGCCGCCCGCGGCTGCGAGCCGGGCGTTGATCTTGTCCTGGAACTCTCGCGCGCTGTCGTGGCCGCGGTACTTGAGCAGCTGGTTGCGCGCGACCACCTCGATGAGCGAGGCGATGTTGCGACCCGGCCGCAACGGAATGCGCACCAGCGGCACGTCGACGCCGAGGATGGGCCACACCTGGCCCTCGGTGCCGAGTCGATCGAAGTCGCCCTCGTCGACCTCGGACAGCTCGACCACGACCTCGATCTTCTTGTTGTCGCGCACCGCGGCCACGCCGAACAGGTGCGTGATGTTGAGGATGCCCATGCCGCGGATCTCCATGTGGTGCTGGTGGAGATCGTTGGCCGCGCCCCAGACCGTGTCCGGCGGACGCACGGTCACCTCGACCACGTCGTCGGCGACCAGGCGGTGGCCCTTGAGCACGAGGTCGAGCGCGGCCTCGCTCTTGCCCACGCCCGAGCGGCCGATCAGCAGCACGCCCACGCCGAGCACGTCGACCAGCACGCCGTGGATGCTCGCGGTCGGCGCGAGCAGCTCCTCGAGCCGTCGCGTCACCCGCGAGATGAAGGTCGAGCTCATCAGCGTCGAGCCCAGCACCGGCACGCCGCCGTCGCGCGCGGCCTCCATCAGTGCGTCGGGCGGCTCGAGTCCCCGCGTCAGCACCAGCACGCAGGGGTCGCGCGCGATGTACAGCCGCAGCGCGCGCCCCAGTTGCGCCGGCTCGAGGCTGAGCAGGTAGTCGATCTCGGTCAGGCCCAGCACCTGCACCCGATCGGGGTAGACGTGCTTGGTGAAGCCCGCGAGCGCGAGCCCGGGCTTCTGGATCCGCGGCCGTGCGATGCGCCGCTCGAGCCCGCCCCAGTTGGACAACTGCTGCAGCACGAGGCCGGCCTGCGCGCCCTCGGAGATCAGTTGGCCCACTTCGACCCAAGCCTCGCGGCGCATCGTCGTCCTTTCGCCCGCGCCCGCAGCCGCCTCAGAACAGCTTGCGGCGCTTGCTGCTCGACAGCAGGCCCAGCTGCTCGCGGTACTTCGCGACCGTGCGGCGGGCGATGTCGATGCCGTCCGCCTTGAGCAGCTCGACCAGCCGCTGATCGCTGTAGGGGTGCGCGCTGTCCTCTTCGTCGATGAGGACCTTGATCTTGGTCTTGACGGCCTCGGACGCGAGGTCCTCGCCATTGCTGCGGCTGATGCCCGCGTTGAAGAAGTACTTGAGCTCGAAGATGCCCTGCGGCGTGTGCACGTACTTGTTCGTGGTCACGCGGCTGACCGTGGACTCGTGCATCTGGATGTCCTCGGCGACATCCTTGAGGATGAGCGGGCGCAGGTGCTCGACGCCGCGGTCGAAGAACTCGCGCTGGAACGCGAGGATGCTCTTGGTGACCTTGAGGATGGTGCGCTGCCGCTGCTGGATCGAGCGGATCAGCCACTGCGCCGAGCGCAGACGCTCGGTGATGTACTCCTTGGCCTCGCGGCTCTGGCCCATGGCGCCGCGGTAGAAGCCGCTGATCTTGAGCTTGGGCAGGCCGTCGTCGTTGAGCGTCACGACGTACTCGTCGCCGATCTTGGCGATGTACACGTCGGGCACGATGTACTGCGGCTCCTCGGCGGCGTAGGCCCGCGCCGGCCGCGGCTCGAGCCCCAGCACGATCTTGGCGGCCTCGTAGACCTCTTCGATCGGCTCACCGGTGTCGCGCGCGATGGCCGGGTAGGCCCGCTTCTCGAGGTTGCCCAGGTGCTTGGCGATGATCGCCCGCACCAACGGATCCTCGATGGGATCGTCGGGGTGGTTGACCTGCACCCACAGCGCCTCGGACAGGTTGCGCGCGGCGATCGAGACCGGGTCGAGGTTCTGCAGCCGCCGCAGCACCTGCTCGACGCGCAGGACCGAGTAGCCCGAGCGCTTGGCGATCTGCGGCACGGTCTGGTCGCGCATGTAACCCGCCGGCGACAGCGAGCGCACGATCCACTCCGCGATGTCCTCCTCGACCGGGTCGAAGTTGGACAGCCGGATCTGCCACATCAGGTGCTCGGCCAGCGTCTCGGGCCGCGACGCGGTGGCCTCCAGCGACGGCATCTCGTCGTTCTCGACCCGCACGGCCGAGCCCGTGGCGGGCGCGTAGCTGTAGTTCTCGAGGTAGGCCTCCCAGTCGAAGTTCTCCTTGGGGCCGTCGTCGACCTTGAGCTCCTCGGCGCGCTCGCGCGTGGCGTTGCGCTCGGCACCGTCGTCGCGCTGCATGTCGAGACCGTCTTGCATCTCGACCGACGAGACCGGCTCGTCGACGCTGCTGCCGAGCTCCGCCTGCTCGTCGAGCAGCGGATTCTCGAGCAGCTCGCCGCGCACGAGATCCTGCAGCTCCATCCGCGAGAGTTGCAGCAGCTTGATGGCCTGCTGCAGCTGGGGTGTCATCACCAGCTGCTGGCTCATCCGCAGCTCTTGGCGCATGTTGAGGGCCATGAGCGGTGTGCAACTCCCGATGGGCGACGACGGTGGCCGCGCACGCGCGCGGGGGCACCGTGGCCGAGAGGATAGCACCGCCGCGGGGCCGATGCCGAGCCTGGCGCACGCCCGGGAGCACGCGCGGGGAAGCGTGCGTTGACCCGTGGTCGGATGGACGCGTGGCGGCTGCCGTGCCGGGCCGTGCTCGTCCGCGACGATGTCCGCTTGACAGCCGACTACATCTGGGCGCGCGCGTACTCGCTGACGGCGGCGATGTAGGCCGCGAACAACGGATGCGGCGCGGTCGGGCGACTGCGGAACTCGGGATGGAACTGGCACGCGACGAAGAACGGGTGCGTGCTGGTCGGCAGCTCGATCATCTCGACCAGCCGCGCGTCGGGCGAGAGCCCCGACAGCACCAGGCCCGCGGCCTCGAGTCGCGCGCGGTAGTCGTTGTTGACCTCGTAGCGATGGCGGTGACGCTCGGAGATCTTCGGCTCGCCGTAGATCTTCGCCGACAGCGTCCCGGGCACCAGCGCGCAGTCGTAGGCGCCCAGGCGCATGGTCCCGCCCTTGTCGCGCACGTCGGCCTGATCGGGCATCAGGTCGATCACGCGATCGGCGGCCTCGGGCATGAACTCGGCGCTCTGCGCCGCCGGGATGCCGGCGACGTCGCGCGCGAACTCGATGACCGCCATCTGCATGCCCAAGCAGATGCCCAGAAACGGGATGCGGTTCTCGCGGGCATAGCGGATCGCCTCGATCTTGCCCTCGCTGCCGCGCTGGCCGAAGCCACCGGGCACCAGCACGCCGGCCATGCCACGCAGCAGCTTCGACGCGCCGCGCACGACGATCTCCTCGGCGTCGACGTAGGTGATCTCGACCGCGGCCGAGTTCGCCAGCCCGCCGTGGACCAGCGCCTCGGACAGGCTCTTGTAGGACTCGGCCAGGTCGACGTACTTGCCGACCATCGCGATCTTCACGCGCTGCTTGGGCGCGCCCAGGGTGTCGACGATGCGCTGCCACTCGTCGAGCTGGGGATCACGACTCCAGATGTTGAGCAGCTCGCACAGCTTGTCGTCGAGCCCGGCCTCGTGCAGCGCCAGCGGCACCTCGTAGATGGTGCGCTTGTCCTCGAGCGGGATCACGCAGTCCATCTGCACGTTGGTGAACAGCGCGATCTTGTCGCGGGTCGAGCGATCGATCTTGTGGTCGCTGCGGCACACCAGCAGATCGGGCTGGATGCCGATCTCGCGCATCTTCATGACCGAGTGCTGCGTCGGCTTGGTCTTGAGCTCGCCGGCGGTGGCGATGAACGGCAGCAGCGTCAGGTGCACGAACACCGCGTCCTCGCGGCCGACCTCGAGCCGCAGCTGCCGGATGGCCTCGAGGAACGGCAGGCTCTCGATGTCACCCACGGTGCCGCCGATCTCGACGATGAGCACGTCGACACCGTCGGCCGCGGCGGTGATGGCGTCCTTGATCTCGTTGGTGACGTGCGGGATGACCTGCACCGTCTGCCCGAGGTAGTCGCCGCGCCGCTCCTTGCGGATGACCGACTCGTAGATCTGCCCAGAGGTGTAGTTGCTGTGTCGCGTCATGCGATGCGACACGAAGCGCTCGTAGTGGCCCAGATCGAGATCGGTCTCGGCACCGTCGTCGGTGACGAACACCTCACCGTGCTGGGTCGGGTTCATCGTGCCCGGATCCACGTTGAGATACGGGTCGAGCTTCTGCAGGCCGACGGTGAGGCCGCGGCTCTCGAGCAGAGCGCCCATCGACGCCGCAGTGAGGCCCTTGCCCAGCGACGAAGCCACGCCGCCGGTCACGAAGATGAATTTCGTCCGCTTGGATCGCCCGGGTCGCATGGCGCTGCACCTTTGCCACGTCGGCGGCGCCCACAAAAGGCGCGAAGCCGACTCCCGGGCGTGCAGGTTATCACGACCCCGGCGGTCAGCGACGCCAGCGTGCGGCGTGTCGCCACGCGTGCGCCCCGAGCAGCGCGGCGTCGGTCTCCGCAGGTGTCGCGGCTGCGCTCGCACCGCGCGCCCGCGCGTCGACCACCGCCGCGGCCGCAGCCGCGATCCGGGCGCTGGCGCCCGCATCGAGTGCGCCCGTGGGCTCGGTCACGTGCGGATGCTCGGCGATGTAGCGCGTGGTGACCGTGGTCCCCCGCGCGAAGTCGGGATCGTCGAGGATCCGCAGGTGCAGCGCGAGGTTGGTCTCGACGCCGAGCACCACGGTCTCGCGCAGGGCCCGTCGCATCCGCGCGATCGCCTCCTCGCGGTCGCGCCCCCAGGTCGCGAGCTTGGCGATCATGGGGTCGTAGTGGCTCGAGACCTCGCTGCCGCTCGCGACCGCCG
Source organism: Nannocystaceae bacterium (assembly GCA_019694555.1). Classification (GTDB taxonomy): domain Bacteria; phylum Myxococcota_A; class Polyangia; order Nannocystales; family Nannocystaceae; genus Xiheibacterium. The sequence continues at coordinate 92,524 of JAIBBS010000001.1, read as the reverse complement.
CGTCGACGCGGATCTGCCCGCCCTCGGGCCACTGCACCGCGGTCACGCGGCCCGGCCGCGGAAGAAAGGTCACGGGATCCTCGGCGTAGATGCGGCACTCGATCGCGTGTCCGCGGCGCACCACGTCGGACTGCGCGTAGCCCAGCGGCTCGCCGGCCGCGACGCGCAGCTGGTCCCACACCAGGTCGCGACCGCACACCAGCTCGGTCACCGGGTGCTCGACCTGCAAGCGCGTGTTCATCTCGAGGAAGTAGAAGCGCGGCCCCGACGGGGTCTCCTCGAACAGGAACTCGACCGTGCCCGCGCTGCGGTAGCCGACCGCGAGCGCCGCCCGCACCGCGACCTCGCCCATCTCGGCGCGGACGTGCTCGTCCATCTGCGGGCTGGGGCTGGGCGATTCCTCGATGACCTTCTGGTGGCGACGCTGCACCGAGCAGTCGCGCTCGCCCAACCACACGCAGTGGCCGTGAGCGTCGGCCATCAGCTGGATCTCGACGTGGCGCGCGCTGAGCACCGCGCGCTCGATGAACACGCGGCCGTCGCCGAACGAGGCCTCGGCCTCGCGCTGCGCCGCCGCGAACGCGGCCGCGACCGCACCGCGCTCGGCGACCACGCGCATGCCCTTGCCACCGCCGCCGGCGCTGGCCTTGATCATCACGGGAAAGCCGATCTCGGCCGCGACCGCCTCGGCGTGATCGGCATCGACGACGTCGTCGACGCCGGGCACCGTCGGCACTCCGGCCGCGGCCATGGCCTTGCGGGCGCGGACCTTGTCGCCCATCACCTCCATCGCCGCGGCCGGCGGGCCGATGAAGGCGATGCCGGCCTCGTCGCACGCGCGCGGCAGCGAGGCGCGCTCGGACAGGAAGCCGTAGCCGGGATGGATGCCGTCGGCGCCGGTGCGGCGCGCGGCGTCGATGATGGCCTCGACGCGCAGGTAGCTCTCGCGCGCGGGCGCGGGTCCGATGTGGACCGCCTCGTCGGCCTCGAGGGCGTGCAGCGCGTCGACGTCGGCGTCGCTGTACACCGCGACCGTCGCGATGCCGCGCTCGCGACACGTGCGGAAGACGCGACGAGCGATCTCGCCGCGGTTCGCGACCAGGACCTTGCGCAGACGCGGCACGCCGCAGCTTTACCACGGCGCGGACGCGGCGGGGCTCAGCGCGTGGCGGGCTTGGCCGCCGCGGGCTTCGCCGCCGGCGTCACCACGGGCGCGGCGCCCTTGCCTTCGCGCGCGGCCGCGGCCGCGTCGCTCGTGCCAGGCTCGCTGGGCTCGCTCTCGCCGGGCTCGCTCGCCGCGGGCGCGCCGGCATCCGCGGCGTCGCCCGGATCGGGTGTGTCGACGCCGATCGGATGCGCCAACGTCGGCGGCGGCGGTTCGGGCCACAGCGCCGGCGGCGAACGATCACCGCAGCCCAGCAACGACGCCACGCTCGCGAGCAGCACGCCCACGACCGCGCGAGCGTGCGAGCGCCGCGGCGCTGCGATCACTCGTCCTCGTCGTCGGCCGGCTCGGCTTCGGCGTCGTCGGCACCGCCAGCGGCGTCGTCGCCGAGGCCAGGCGCGTCGATCTCGGCGGCCTCGTCGGGCAGATCCTCGTCCTCGAAGCCGCCCTCTTCCTCGTCGAACTCGCCGTCCGCGTCGGGCGTCGCCTCGGTGGTCTCGTCTTCCTCGGTGCCCGCGGCCTGCTTGTTGAGCGCCTCGGGGTCGGCCTGCAGCTCGTCGACCTCGACCTCGTCGTCGTCGCCCTCGCCCTCTTCCTCTTCGAGTGCGCGCAGCGACGCAGCCTCGAGGAAGGTGTGCTCACCGGCGGTGACGCGCAGCTGCCGGCGCTGTTCCTCGATGAACTCGCGCATGGCGTTGGGCACGTCTTCCTTGAAGCGCACGCGGTTCTTGCTGACCTCGCGCAGGGCGGTCACGCCCTCCTTGTTGTCGCACTCCACCAGCGCGCGACCACGGCCCTCGCTCAGCGCGCGCGCGCGCCGGGAGGCCAAGATGGTGAGCGCAAAACGGTTGGGGACGCGAGCGAGGCAGTCCTCGACGGTGACGCGGGCCATGGGCGGCGGAGTATGGCGAGCCCGCCGGGGCCACGCAAGCCCGGGGCCCAGGCGCCGGGGGCGGGGCCATGGCGGCGCGGGGCTATGGCGGCGCGGGGCCATGGCGGCGCGGGGCCATGGCGGCGCGGGGCTATGTCGGCGCGGGGCTACAGCGGCGCGGGGCTACAGCGGTGCGGGGCTACAGCGGTGCGCGGCTACAGCGATGCGGGGCCGAGGTAGGGCGGGCGCCGGGCGCGGGCGCCGCGAGCCCGGTCACATCTCGACGAGGATCTGCTGGCCGCGCTCGCGCAGCTCGAGGCTGTCTTGCACCCAACGCACGAAGCGCTTGGCGACCTCGGGCTCGAACTGGAACGCGTCGGCCAGCTGCAGCAGCGCATCGACCTCGCCGTCGACCAACTTGTTGTCGGCCATCGCGGCGCAGACCGCTTGGTAGAAGAGGAAGATCCGCGCCTCGCGGTGACGCACCGCCCGAGCGACGCGCAGCAGGTCCGAGGGCGCCGAGAACTCCTTGCGCACGAGGTCGCGCTCCTCGGGCAGCAACATCATCTGCCCCATGAGCTCTTCGACGAAGTGGCGCTCGCTGTCGGAGACCTGATCGTCGCGCGAGGCCATGATGGCGACGGCGCGTGCAACCGCGACCTGCTCCTCGGGGGTGATGAGTTCTCCGATGGGAAAGTCGAGCATGGCGCGGTCCTCGTCATCGCAGGGTATCCGAACTGGGGCCGCGCCGACAACCGGTTCGGCGCGGGGGCAGTCGACATCGATGCGACGACGGCGGCGCGGACGTGGTCCGGGCGACGGCGTGTTCGCGCGGGCGCTGCCCACTGCCCCGCGGCGCAACGCTTGACACCGGCGGCGCGAACGACGATCCAATTGGCTGGTGCGGTCGCTCCGCATCGCTCCCTGACAAGCTTTTTTGTTCCGATCGTCGAGCCAAGGGAAATCGGTGCGAATCCGATGCGGCTCCCGCCACTGTGAACGGCGACGACGGCAGCACGCATGCCACTGGGCCCCATGCCTGGGAAGGCGCTGCCGAAGAGCGACCCGTCGAGTCAGGAAACCTCTCGCGATCGGCCGAGCGCAACGTCTGGTGAGACGGGAGTCTTCTCGCCCTTGCTCGCGACCAGTACCACCAAGGTGCTGTCGGCCGCCCTGTGGTGCGCCGCGGCACCCCCCGCCAGCCGCGGGGCCGAAGCCGATGCCGATCCGCAGTCCGCGGAGGACGGCTCGCGCTACCGCACGGTCGTGCGCGCGCCGTCGCGGCGCGGCGCGGCGGCGCGCTCGCCCGGCTTCGTCTCGGTGATCCCGCTCGACGATCCGAAGAGCGCGACGCCACGCGACGGCCTCGCCGAGGTGCTCTCGCGCGCGCCCGGGGTCCACGTGCGCTCGCTGGGTGGACTGGGGCAGTTCGGCGCCGTGTCGATCCGCGGCAGCGCACCGCAACAGGTCGCGATCTTCCTCGACGGCGTGCCGGTCAGCGGCAGCATGGCCGGGCTGGTCGATCTCGCCGACCTGCCGCTCGACGGCATCTCGCGCCTCGAGGTCCACCGCGGCTGGATCCCGATCGCCTACGGCGCGGCGGCGATGGGCGGCGCCCTCGATCTCGTGAGCACGCCGTCCGACGCGCCCGCGGCCGTGCGCGCCGAGGCCGGCGCCGGTTCGTGGTGGACGCGACAAGCCGCGGCGGAGATCCGCGGTCGCACGCGTCGCGTCGGCTGGGCCGCGCGCGCGTCCTATGCCGGCAGCACCGGCGCGTTCTCCTACTACGACGACCGCGGCACGCGGCTGTCGGGCGACGATGGCCTCGCGCGGCGCAGCGGCAACGGCTACGACCGCGTGCTGGCGCAGCTGCGGCTGTCGGCACGACGCGGGCGCTGGCGCATCGGCGCGCACCAGCTCGCGGTCGGCAAGCGTGCGGGCGTGCCCGGACCCGGCAGCGCCCAGGCCCAGGCCGCCGGCAACGACCAGCTGATGTCGCGCTCGATCGTGCGGCTGCGCCACGACGGCGGCGCTCGTCCGGGCACGCGGCTCGAGTGGCTCGCGGGCGTGGGCGTGGAGGCGCGACGCTTCCGCGATCCGCGGGCCGAGCTCGGCGTCGGTCGCGACGACCAGCGCGCGCTGACGCTCGATGTCTACCTCTCGCCGCGGCTGCGCGTGCCGCTGTGGCACCAGGCCTGGCTGGGCGTGGTCGCCGATGGTCGTGGCGAGCGCATCGCGATCGACCAGCGGGTGCAGCGACCCGACGGCTCGCCCACCGGCGACGCGGTCCGCAGCCGCGCGGCCATCGGCGCCGGCATCGAGCTCGAGCAGTTCGCGTGGGCGGGCCGGCTGCAGCTGGTGCCGGCGCTGCGCGTCGACGGTGTCGCGAGCCGCTTCGCAGTGCCCGCAGGCCGCGGCGAGCAGGACGATCGCGGGCGCAACCGCAGCTTCGTCGCGGTCTCGCCGCGACTGGGCCTGCGCGTCAGCGTGGTGCCGCCGCTGAGTCTGCGCGGCAGCATCGGTCGCTACTTCCGTGCGCCGACGCTGGTCGAGCTGTTCGGCGATCGCGGCTTCTTCGTGGGCAACGAGGGCCTCGTGCCCGAACGCGGCGTGGTCGCCGACGGCGGCGCGACGCTCGAGCACGACGGGCGCCACGGCGGCGTGTTCGGCCACCTCGCGGGCTTTTGGATCCGCAGCCGCGATCTGATCCAGTGGATTGCCGCCGGCACCGTCGCGCGACCGGAGAACGTCGCGGCCGCGCGCGTGCGCGGCTTCGAGAGCGCGCTGGGCGTGCGCGCGCCCGACGATCGCCTCGAGGTCTCGCTCAACTACACCTGGCTCGACGCGGTCGATCGCAGCGGCGACCCTGGCCGCGACGGCCACGCCCTGCCCGGTCGGCCGCGCCACGACCTGTTCGCGCGCGCGGCGTTCGGCTGGCGCTTCCATCCGCGCGGTGTCGCGGTCGAGCCGCGGCTGGTCTACACCGCCGAGCTGGTCGCGCGCACGTTCCTCGATCCCAGCGGCCGCTACGTGCTGCCGCCGCGGGCGCTGCAGGCGGTGGGGCTGCAGGCGTGGATCGACGCGCGCGTGCTGCTGGGGCTCGAGGTCCGCAACCTGCTCGACGTGCGCACCGCGACGGTGGTGCTGCCGGTCGGCGATCGCCAGCCCAGCCCGGTCGCGATCGCCGACTTCATCGGTTATCCCCTGCCCGGCCGCAGCGTCTGGGCGCACGTGCGCGTGGAGTTCGAGCTCGGCGGGTCCCGCCGCAAAGGACGACGACGATCATGAGACGGCTGTTGTGGTTGTTGCCGTTGCCCGCCTGCGCGCCGCCCTCGGACGCCGCCTGCGACGAAGGTCCCGTGCGCGCCGCGGCGCTCGAGGGCATCGCGCTCGAGCAACCCTGTGCGATCGAGATCGCAGCGCCCACGCGCTTGCTCGTGACCACCACCGACTTCGCCACCGGCGCGGTCGCGGTGGTCGATCTCGCCACCGCGACGGTCACCCGCGACGTCGCGGCGGCGACGACCGACTCGATCCCCGCGTGGCACGACGGCGCCGCGCTGCTGCTCAACCGCTACCAGTACGACAGCGTGACGGTGCTCGACCCCGATCGCGGCTTCGCGCTGGCCGGCGAGCACGCGGTGGCCGCGGCCTGCAGCGACGCGCCCAACCCCCAGGCCGTCGTGTTCGATCCCGACGGACACGGCTGGGTCACCCAGCTCGACGTGCCCACGCTCGCACCGCTGTCGCTCGCGTCCGACGACGACGCGCGCGAGCCCATCGATCTGCGCGCCGTGCCCGACGCCGACGGCAACCCCGACGCGGGCCTGGCGTTCGCGTGCGGACCGCTGGGCTTCGTCGCGGTGCAGCGGCTCGATCCATCCTATGGCCGCGTCGGGCCCGACGAGCTGGTCGCGGTCGATCTCGTGGGCGGGCAGGTGCTCGACCGCGATCCCGATCGCGCCGGCGCGCAGGGCCTGCCCGCCGCGGGGGCGTGGCTGCGTCAGCTGCGGGCCGACCCGACCGACGCGCACGGCCACACCGTGCTGGCGCTGTCGACCGGCATCGAGCGCTTCGCGCTCGACGCGGGCACCGTGAGCTGGGCGGTCGCGCCCGAGCGCTTCGCCGCGGTCGCGCTGGGCGGCCCGCGCCAGCTGCAGGCCTTCGACGTCGACGACACCGGCACGCTCGCGTACGTCGCCGCGTACGCCGAAGACTTCTCGGCGGTGTCGCTGTGGCGCGTCGGGCTCGACGACGCGGCGCCGCAGCAGCCCGAGCGCTTCGCCGACGGCTTCGACTCGGTCGAGCACACGCTCGAGCTCGTCGACCAGCGGCTGTGGTACGGCAGCACGCGACGCGACGCGCCGGGCCTGTGGCAGTTCGACGTCGCCGGCGCGGTGCCCGAGCCGCTGGGCGATCCGCTGTCGACCGGCCTGCCGCCCTACAGCATGGTGGCGATCCCATGACGCGCGCGTGGCTGCTGCTGCTCGCCGCGCTCGGTTGCACCGCCGAGCCGAGCATGGTCGAGCCGGTCGCGGGCGAGCCCGCGGTGCGCGGCCGCTGCGACGTCGATCGCGGCGACGCGTTCGTCGATTGCCTCGACGCGCTGGAGGCCGCGGCGCCGGCGAGCTTCGGCCACGACGCGCTGCCGGACATCGTGCTGGGACCGCCCGCGCCCACCGGCGCCGGCGGCAGCCTCGACGTGGCCTCGCTGGGCTGCGGCGGCCGCGTCACGCTGGGCTTTGCCGGCGCCGGCATCGTCGACGGCGACGGCGACGACGTCATCGTGTTCGAGAACGCGTTCGCGACCGCGGACGGCAGCTTCGCCGAGCCCGCGCAGGTGCTGGTCAGCGACGACGGCGAGACGTGGTTCGCGTTCGACTGCGACGCCGCCGGCGACGCGGACGGCTGCGCCGGCGTGACCCCGACCGCGGCGCACGACGCCGACGACGCCAGCGTGGTCGCGCGCGCCGGCGGCGACGCGTTCGACCTCGCCGCGGTGGGACTGACCCACGCGCGTTGGCTGCGGCTCGTCGATCGCACGCGCGAGCACTGGCCCGACGGGATGTGGTGCGAGGGCGCGGCCGCGGGTTTCGATCTCGACGCGATCGCGGCGGTGCCACGGTGATGCGACCGCTGCTCGTGCTCGGCGCGTGCGCGCTGGCCTGCGGCCGCGCGCCGTCGCCCGGCGGCACCGCCGAGCGCATCGTGTCGCAGGTGGTGTTCGCCGACGAAGAGCTGTGGGCGCTGGGGCCCGAGGTCCGCGCGCGCGTGGTCGCGATCTCCGGGCTCGCCGACGACACGCGCTACAGCACCGCGTCGGGCACCTGGCCGGCCGCACTGCCGCGGATCGCCGGCGGCGAGGCCATCGTCGCGCAGCAGCCCGACCTGGTCGTCACCGCCGAGTTCACCGCGGCCGAGACCCGCGCGGTGCTCGAGCAGCTCGGCATCGCCACGCTGCAGCTCGAGGGCTGGCGCGGCTTCGACGACTACCGTGCCCACGTGCGTGCGCTCGGCGACGCGGTCGCGGCCCCGCAGGCCGCGCAGGCGCGCATCGCCGCGTTCGATGCCCGCCTCGTCGCGCTGCAGCAGCGCTTCGCGTCGCCGCGCCGCGCCAGCGTGGTCAGCTGGCACGAGGGCAACGTCGCCGGCCGCGGCACCATCTTCGCCGACGAAGCGCTCGCGGCCGGCTTCGATCCGATCGCGGTGCAGCGCGGCGTGGAGGGCCACGGCAGCCTCTCGCTCGAGGCGCTGGTGACGTGGGATCCCGACTACGTGGTGGTCGCCTGCGAGGGCGACTGCGACGCGACCGAGCGCGACTTCGCCGCGCGGCCGGGCTTCGCCGGACGTCGCGCGGCGCAGCCGGGCCACGTGATCGCGATCCCGGCGCCGCTGCTCTACAGCGCCGGTGTCGGCATGCTCGACGTGGTCGAGCGCCTCGGCACGCGCAGGCTGGCGCAGCCGTGAGCCGCGGTGCGATCGCAGCCGTCGCGGCGGCGCTCGCGGCCATCGCGATCGCGCTGCTGGTCGGACCCGGCGACGTCGGCTGGCGCGACGCGATCGCGGCGCTGGGCCGCGGCCTGCGCGGCGCCAGCGAGCCCGGCAACGTCGCCGACGCGCTGGTGTGGACGCTGCGATTGCCGCGGGTGCTGCTGGTCGCGCTCGTGGGTGCCGCGCTCGCGGGGTCGGGTGCCGCGACGCAGGGCTTGTTCCGCAATCCCCTCGCCGACCCCAGCGTGCTGGGCGTGTCGCTGGGCGCCGCGCTCGCAGCGGTGATCGGGTTGTTCCTCGGGCTCGATCGCGCCGGCGTGTGGGTCACGCCGTTGCTCGCGGCCGCCGGCGCCGGCGCGACGTTGCTGCTGCTGTGGGGCCTGGCCGCGCGTGGCCACGACGCGACCACGTTGCTGCTCGCCGGCATCGCGATCGCGGCCGGCTGCGGCGCGGCGACCTCGAGCCTGCTCGCGCTCGCCGGCGAGCGACTCGATCTCGGCGTCCGCGTGATCCGCTGGCTGATGGGCAGCTTCGAGGGCCGCAGCTGGGCCCACCTCGCCGCCGCCGCGCCGCCAGTGCTGCTGGGGCTGGCCCTCGCGGCCGCGCTCGCGCGCGACCTCGATGCGCTCGCGCTCGGCGACGAGGTCGCGGCTTCGCTGGGCGTGGACGTGGCGCGCCTGCGACGGCGCGCGATCACGGCGGTCGCGATCCTCGTGGGCACCGCGACCGCGCTGTGCGGCGTGATCGGCTTCGTCGGGCTGGTCGTGCCCCACGTAGTGCGCTGGCGCGCCGGACCGGGCCATCGCGCGCTGGTGCTCGGCAGCGCGGCGGTCGGCGCGGCGCTGCTGTCGAGCATCGACACGCTGGGCCGGGCGCTGTCGCTGCCGCTGCCGCCGGGCGTGGTCACCAGCCTGCTGGGCGCGCCGGCGTTCCTGTGGATCGTGATGGTCGGCGCACGCAGGGGCCGGGCATGAGCGCGCGCTTGAGCCTGCAGGATCTCGGCGTGCGCGCGGGCGAGGCCGCCGACGCGCCATGGCTGCTGCGCGGACTGACGCTGTCGTTGCAGCCCGGCGACTGGGCCGCGGTGATCGGCCGCAGCGGCGCGGGCAAGTCGAGCCTGCTGCGCACGATCGTGGGCCTGCGCGCGCCGGCACACGGCACCGTCGCGCTCGACGGCCACGCGCTGGCGTCGCTGCCACCGCGCACGCGCGCGCGCACGCTGGCCTACCTGCCGCAGCACGCCGAGCCGTGGCTCGACCTGCGTGCCGAGGAGGTCGTGTCACTCGGCCGCACGCCGCACCTGGGCGCGCTGGCCCACGTCGGCGCGACGCAGCACGCCGCGGTGCTCGACGCGATGGCGCGCGCCCAGGCGACCGCGCTGCGCGGCCGGCGTTGGTCGAGCCTCAGCGGCGGCGAGCGCCAGCGCATCATGCTCGCGCGCATGCTCGCGACCGAGGCGCGCGTGCTCGTGCTCGACGAACCGACCACCGGCCTCGACGTCGGCGCGGCGCTGCAGGTGCTGCACACCTGCGCGGCGCTGGTCGAGGCCGGCGCGACCGTCGTGATGGCGATGCACGACCTCGAGCTCGCGGGCCGCTTCGCCCGCACCATCGTCTGTCTGGGCGAGCGCGGCGCAGTGCCGCGGGTCGGCGCCCCCGCCGAGGTGCTGGTGCCCGAACACGTCGCCGCCGCGTTCGGCGTGGAGGTCGAGCTCGCGCCGCGCATGGTCTTCGCGTTGCCACGGCCGCCCGCGACGCCGCGGCGCTGACGAGCCTGGCGATCGCACGCGCTGGGGCCCCGACGTCGCCGGGCCGCGGTCGCGCCGCGGTTGCCGTTTGGGCGATCGTGCTCCAACCTCCGGACGTGCGCGTCGGCATCACCGGAGCCCGGGGCATGGTCGGACAGGCGGTGGTCGCACGCCTGCGCGCGCGCGGCGACGAGGCCGTGCCGATCGAACGCGGCCCCGAGGGTTGGGACCCGCTGCGGGGCTTCCGGGATCCGCAGGCGCTCTCGGGACTCGACGCGATCGTGCACCTCGCGGGCGAGTCGGTCGCGGGCCGTTGGACCGCCGCGCGCCGCGAGGCGATCCTCACCAGCCGCACCGTCGGCACCCGCACGCTGGTCGAGGCGATCGCGAGCGCACGCCAGCCGCCACGCACGCTCGTGAGCGCCTCCGCGGTGGGCTACTTCGGCGACCGCGGCGACACCGAGCTCGGCGACGACGCGACCCCGGGCGCAGGATTCCTCGCCGAGGTCGCGAGCGCGTGGGAACAGGCGGCACAGGCCGCGACCGCCCACGGCTGTCGCGTGGTGTGCCTGCGGCTGGGCATGGTGCTCGCACGCCACGGCGGCGCGCTCGCGAGGTTGCGTCCGATCTTCAAGGCCGGCATGGGCGGTCGCCTCGGCGGCGGACAGCAGTGGGTCTCGTGGGTGCACCTCGACGACGTCGCCGATGCGTTCTTGTTCGCGCTCGATCACGCCGAGCTGCGCGGCGCCTTCAACCTCACCGCGCCGGGTCCGGTGCGCAACGCCGAGCTGACCGCGGCGCTGGGCCGCGCGTGGCATCGCCCGGCGTGGATGCCCGCGCCCGGCTTCATGCTCGGCCTCGTGCTCGGCGACATGGCGCGCGAGATGTTGCTCGCCGGGCAGCGGGTGTTGCCGCGCGGCCTGCAGGCCGCCGGCTTCCACTTCCGCTACCCGCAGCTCGACGACGCGTTGGCGGAGGTCTGCGCGGACGGCCCCGCGCTCAGCCGCACGGCCCGGTGACACCGAGCTTGAAGCTGCGATCGGCGGCGAAGCTGAACAGGCCCGCCGCGTCGTAGGCATACGGCGCGCCGAGGATCGTCGCAGCGCCGGCGGTGTTGCCGGGCGTGTCGTCGCTCCACGGACCGCTGTGCGCATCGTCGGGCTCGGCCGCGCCCGCGTCGGGCCACCACCACGTGCGGCCGCGGACCTGCACCGCGGGTGCGGTGCCCGACAGCGTCGCGTCGTAGCGATCGCGGACGATGAGCGCCGGCGAGGCCTCGTCCGGCGGGATGGCCCACAGCTCGGTCTCCGCGGCCCAGTTGCCGGTCGCGCCGACGGTCGCGTCGAGCCGCACGTACGCGCGCCCCTGCCACGGTGCGAACGCGACCATGCCCTCGGGCGCGGCGAGCCCGAGAAATCCGCCCATCGGCACGTAGCCCACGCGCATGCGATACGGCGGCGCGATGTCGACACCGATCGCGGACTCGGTGTCCCACGGCGTCGGCTTGTCCCACGCGTCGAAGTGCAGCACCAGCTGCGAGCCCGAGACCCACATCGATCCCGCCGCGGTCGCGGTGGTGCCACACGCGGGGTCGCGCTCGATCCAGCTGAACGCACCGTCGTCGGCGATGTCGAGCGTCACACTCGCGACGCCGGTGGGATCCCACGGCAGACTCCACCGCCCGACCAGATCGAGCTCGCGCACGTCGTCGCCGAACGGCTCGACGCCCGGGAAGCCCGGAGGCGGATCGCCGCCGGTGTCCCAGCCGCCGTCACCGCTCGTACCCGCCGTGGTGGTCCCGTCGCCGCCGCTGCTGCCGCTCGCGGAGCTGGCGTCGCCGAGGTCCGCCGGCGGTGCGACGCCCGCGGTGCTGCCGTCGCTGCTGCCGACGTACGGCGAGTCGTCGCTGCCTCCGAGCTCGATGCCGGTGGTGCTCGAGCCGTACGCGATCGCCTCGGTCGACTTGGGCGTGGGGAAGCACGCGATCGTCGGGCACGCCCCCGCGAGGACCCAGGCGACGACGGTACGAGGCTTCGACACGCCGACACGGCATCGGCCGGTGCGCGCGCGGGCTTGACCCGGCGGCGGTCGCGACCGCGCCAGCGCGCGGACGACCCCGTGGCGTGGGTCTCGAGCGCGGACGCTGTCCGCGGCCGCACCGCACCGGCGGTCAGACCGCGACGCGGGGGCGGAAGCGATCGCGGCGCTGCGCGTGCGACTGCAGCAGCGGCGCGAGCACCTCGGCGACGAACTCGTCGACCTGCTCGGGCGCGCGCCCGACGTACGCGCCGGCGTCGATCGGCTCGGCCGGCACGAACGCACCCAGCACGTCGTCGTCGCGCATGCGTACGAGCAGATCGTTGGCCACGCCCTCCTGCTTCATGCGCGCGGCCGCGGCGTGGGCGTGGCGACGCACGCGTTCGTGCAGCTCCTGGCGGCTGTGGCCCGCCTTGGTCCCGGCCATCAGCACGTTCTCGGTCGCCATGAACGGCAGCTCGTCGCCGAGGTTGGCGCGGATGACCGCGGGGTTGACCACCAGCCCCCCGACCACGTCGACCGCGAGGTTGAGGATCGCGTCGGTGGCGAGGAAGGCCTCGGTGATCACCAGGCGCCGGTTGGCGCTGTCGTCGAGCGTGCGCTCGAGCCACTGGTGCGCGTGGGTCTGTGGCGGGCTGCTCGCGAGCGAGTGGACGAAGCGCGCGAGGCTGCAGATCCGCTCGCAGCGCATCGGGTTGCGCTTGTACGCCATCGCGCTCGATCCCACCTGATCGACCTCGAACGGCTCCTCGAGCTCGCGCTCGTGCGCGAGCAGGCGTACGTCGCTGCCGAACTTCGCCGCGGACGCGGCCAGATCGGCGAGCGCGTTGACCACCCACGTGTCGATCTTGCGGGTGTAGGTCTGCCCGCTGACCGCGATGGTCTGCGCGAAGCCCATGGTGCTCGCGACCCGGCGGTCGAGCTCGCGCACGCGCGCGTGGTCGCCCTCGAACAGCGCGAGGAACGACGCCTGCGTGCCGGTCGTGCCCTTGGCGCCTCGAAACGGCAGGCGCTCGCGCAGCGCGGCGAGGTTCTCGAGGTCGTAGGCGAAGTCCTGCGCCCACAACACCGCGCGCTTGCCCACGGTGGTCAGCTGCGCGGGCTGGAAGTGCGTGTACGCGAGCGTCGGCAGCGCGCGATGCTGCGTCGCGAACGCGCGCAGTCGATCGAGCAGCGCCCACAGCCGATCCATCAACAGCTCGAGCCCATCGCGCATCATCACGAGCTCGGCGTTGTCGGTCACGAAGCAGCTGGTTGCGCCCAGATGGATGATGCGCTCGGCACCCGGCCCCACGCGCTCACCGAAGTGGTGCACGTGCGCCATCACGTCGTGCCGCAGCTTCGCCTCGAGCTCGGCGACGCGTTCGAGGTCGAGCTCGTCCCGGTGGTCGCGCATCGCGGTGATCTGCTCCTGCGCGATCGGCAGGCCCAACGCGCGCTCGGCCTCGGCGAGCGCGATCCATAGATCGCGCCACAGCAGCGCCCGGCGGCGATCGTCGAAGTTGGCCACCATCGCAGCGGTCGCGTAGCGTGTCGCGAGCGGGCTGCGGTGTTCTGCGCGAGCGGTCATCGTGGGCCGAACCGTACCCGGTTCTGCCGGCCGCGGGGCCCGGCGCGCGGCGCCTCGTGCGCGGCGCCGAGCCCCGTCGCGGGGCCCGAAAAACCCCGAAATGCCGCCCGATTCCCGACAGTTGGCCGATCCCGGGTGCATCGGCGCCCGGGGGTCCGGAATAATGCCACAAGGCGAGGGTTCCGCCCCGGCCACGATGGACATCACTGCCCGTCAGGAGTTCGAGGCGACCGCGCTGCCCCAGCTCGACGCCCTCTACGGCGCTGCGCTCCGCCTCACCCGCAACGCTGCCGAGGCCGAAGACCTCGTCCAGGACGCGTACGTCCGTGCCTACCGCTTCTGGCACACGTTCAAGAGCGGAACCTCGGTGCGCGCCTGGCTCTTCACGATCCTGCGCAACACCTTCATCAACCGCTACCACCGCGCCAACCGCAACCGCGCGGCGACCAACGATCTCGAGGCGCAGCTGCCCTCGATCGGCGTCGAGGCGGCGGTCGGCCACCCGACCAGCGGCACACCCAGCCCCGAGGCCGCGCTCAGCGCTCGCATCACGCGCGAGCACATCATGACCGCGCTCGAGTCCGTGCCCGAGGACTACCGCATGGCGGTGATCCTCGCGGATCTCGAAGGCCTGGCGTACAAGGAGATCGCGGAGATCATGGACTGCCCCATCGGCACCGTGATGAGTCGGATCTTTCGCGGGCGCCGTCTGCTGCACAAGCTCCTGCACGACCACGCGGTGGAGCTGGGCCTGGCCCAGCCAGGTGATGTGAACCACCGAGACGAACACTCGCGCGGCAAGACCGTCCATATCGATGACTACCGCATGCGAGGCCAGGCATGAGCTTGCAGGACATCCGCTCGGAGTGCACCGACACCGCGGCGCTGCTGCAGCCCTACGTGGACGGCGAGCTCGCGAGCGCCGAGCAGGAGCGGGTGGCCGCGCACCTCGAGACCTGTCGCCCGTGTCGCTCGGCGGTGAGCGAGCAACAGTGGGTCCGCGCGACGCTGCGCGCGGTCGAACGTGATCGCGCGCCGACGAGCCTGCGCGCGCGCGTGATGGCATCACTCGATGCGGTCGACGCCGAGGCGCCGCCCAAGCCCGTGGTGACCGCAGTCGAAGCGTCGACGCCGGTCGCCGCGCCCGCACGACCACGGCAATCGCTGTGGTCGCGCATGGGCTCGGCGATCGGCGACATGATGCGCGGCGCGCTCGTGATGGTCCCGGCGAGCGCGGTCGCGGCCGGGCTGTTCCTGGTCGCGCGCGAGGGCTTCGTCCCCGTCGATCACGGCAAGGCCGCGCCGGGGCTGTCGGCCGCGCTGGGCTCTGCGCCCAAGCCGGTCGACACCGCCAAGCCGGCACTGCCCGCGCGACCAGGTGAGAGCTTGCCGCCCGTGGCCGCGCCGGCCCGCGGCGAGCTGCAGCTGGTGCGCGCCGACGTGGCGCCCGGCGAGCACGCGGCCGGCCTCGCGGGGAGCGCGACGCCGGTCGGTGCGCGACTGCGCTACCAGGTCCTGCGCAGCGGACAACCCACGGGTCAGCACGTCATCGACCACCAAGCACCGCTCGGGCACGGGCCCCTGCAGGGTCTGCCGGTGGAGTTCCGCGGCCACCAGTTCTTCGTCGATCAGACGCAGGGCGGCGAGCCGAGCCTGCGCTTCGACTTCGGCGGTGTGGCCCACATGCTGGTGCTCGAGGGTGGACGACGCAACGATGACATCTCGGTGCTGCTCGAGCTCGCCGAGCAGAAGCTGACCGAAGCCTCCCGCTGAGGGGCCCCGCCGCCATCGGGCCGCGCGCAGACCCCCGCGGGCCCTGGCGGGGAGCCAGGCGGCCCGCGCTCACCCACTGCACGCCCGCGGCCCTGGTCTCACCATGGCCGAAACGATACTCTCCGGGGCGTGTTCTCGGCGCTGATCATCGACGCAGACCCCGATGCGGCACGCTCCATCCAGGGCGTCCTGCGCCCCTACGGTTTCGAGTTCACCTCGACGCAGGACGCCAACGAGGCCATGAGCCTCGCGCGCACGGCGACCCCCGACATCATCTTCCTGCGCGTCGAGCTGCCCAACGTGTCCGGGTTCTCGGTGTGCAACAAGCTGCGGCGCAACGACGAGACCAAGTACATCCCGCTGGTCATGTACGCGTCGGGCGTCTCGGACGACGTCTTCAACCAGCACCGCAACCTCAAGACCCACGCCGACGAGTACCTGAAGATCCCGCTGGCGGACGGTCAGCTGCTCGGGGTCGTGCGCGGGCTCATCGAGCTGCCCGATGCCGCCGTGGGCGGCGCCGAGGATCACAGCCTCGAGGTCGACATCGACGACCACGACGACAAACCCGCCAAGAGCGGGGACGTGCTCGAGATGCGCGAGTTCGACGCCGAGTTCGCGGAGATGTCCCAGGAGACCGGCGCGCACCAGCCCGTGGCCGAACCGCGCCCGGCCGACACGATCGGCCTGGGCGCCGAGACCGACGCCGCCTTCGATGCGCTCACGCTCGATGACTCGATCGACGATGCGCCCGAGCCCGAGCCCGCGACGGAACCCGAGCCCGAGCCGGAGCCCGAGCCGGAACCCGAGCCCGAGCCCGAGCCAGCACCGGAACCCGAGCCCGAGCCCGAGCCGGTCGTCGCGGCGACGCCCGAGCCCACGCGTGCGCCCGAGCCCGCCGCGAGCCGTGCCGCTGCCCCCACGCCCGTGGCCGAGCCCGAGCCCTCGTCGGCGATCGCAGTGGAGAGCGTCGCGCGCGACGACGAGGCCGCCGGCGGCGCGGGTGAGTTCCGTGCACAGCGCGAGGTCATCCAGCTCAAGGCGCAGCTCAACGCGAAGAACCGCGAGATCCTCGCGCTCAAGGAAGAGGTGGAGAGCCGCGATCGCGCCGCGCTCGACCTCAAGCACAAGAACCGCGAGCTGCTGACGCAGATCGGCGATCTCGAGGAGAAGCTGGTCCAGTCCGAGGAGCAGATCATCACCGCCAAGGAGCGCGCCGACGCGGCGGTGCGCGACAAGAACACCGTGCTCAAGCGCGAGGAGGGCCTCAAGACCCGCCTCGAGCACGCGCAGAAGAAGATCAAGGATGCCGAGGAGCAGCAGGCCGCCGCGACCGCCGCCGCCGCCGCGACCGAGCAGCGTTTGTCCGGCGAGCTCGCCACGGTGCAGGCACGCCTGGCGACCAGCGAGCGCGAGACCAGCGACGCGCGTACGCGCGGCGACGGCTTCGAGCGCGACCTCGCGGCCGCGCGCACGCAGATCGGCGAGCTCGAGGGCTCGCTCGAGCAGGCGCGCACGCGCAGCAGCGAGCTCTCCACCGCAGTCACCAAGCTCGAGGACGAGGCCGCCGCGCTGCGCCGCGAGATCGAGCGCGTGCGCCGTGAGGGCGAGGAGGAGCGCGCCGCCGCGCTGGCCGACGCCAAGCAGGCCGCCGAGGCCGAAAAGGAAGCCGCGCTCAAGGCCCAGGCCGAGGAGCAGCAGGCCGAGCTCGAGTTCGCCGAGAGCCAGCGCCGCACCGAGGTCGACAAGCTCAAGCACGAGCACGACGAGGCCCTCGCCGCCGCGCGGGCCGAGATCGAGAAGCTGCGCGTGCAGCTGACCGAGGCCGAAGAGAGCGCGACCGCCGAGCGTGACCGCGCGAGCAAGCTGCTGGCCGACACACGCACCGAGGCCGCCGCGATCGCGGCACGCCTGACCGAGGAACGCGACGAGCTGACCGCCGCGCTCGAGCGCGAGAGCCAGCAGCTGCGCGATACCACCGCCGAGCTCGAGCGCACCCGCAGCTCGCTGCGCGGGACCGAGGCCGATCTCTCCGCGCGCCGCGACGCAGCGCGACGCGCCGAGCAAGCGCTGGCCGTCGCCCTGCGCGTGCTCGACGAGCGTGCGCCGCAGTGAGCCAGCACGAGATCTACGGCGACACCGCGAACCTCAAGGCGAGCCACGTCAAGGCGCTGCAGCGCCTGGGCGAGCGCACGGTGCAGCCCGACCGGGTCGTCAGCGCCGCGCTCGCGCGCGAGCTGGTCGAGCTGGCGATCGAGCTCAACCGCCGCATCGGCCTGTTCATCGATCGCCGCGGCCGCGTCGCGCGGGTGATCCTCGGCGACGCCCACAGCCTGCAGCTGCCGGAGTTCGCCCGCGTCCGCGGCGTCGACGGCCGTCTGCGCGGCGTTCGTCTGGTGCTCGCGCACCTGGTGCCCGAGCCGCTGAGCCGCGAGGAGCTGGCCGACCTGACCAAGCTGCGGCTGGACCTCCTGGTCGCGCTGCACCGCGGGCCCGCGGGACTGCAGGCCGACCTCGCCTGCCTCGCGCCGAGCAAGGGCGGCGGCACCGAGACCTTCGTGACGCGCACGTGGCCGCGCACGAGCCTGTCCGCGCTCGTCCGCGACGACGAGGACATCGAGGCGCCGCCGGATCTGCCGATCCCGCTCGACGGATTCCTGCGCGAGCTCGAGGCCGAGCTGGTCGCCGCGACCGCGCGCGCGCGCGCGCTGCTGCAGGGCACGCGCGCGATGGCGTTGCTCGTGCACGACGGCGGCGCCGCGGTGCCGGCGCGCAAGGCCGAGCTGCGCGAGCTGTGCCGCACGGCCTCGCTCGCGCTGGTCGAGCTGGTCGAGCAGCGCCGCCCCCACCCCGACCCGCGCACGTTCTTCGGTCAGGGCAAGCTGCGCGAGGTGCTGGTCCGCGCGCTCGAGCAGGACGTCGAGGTGCTGGTCTGCGACCCCGAGCTGACCGCGTCGCAAGCCCGCACCATCGCCGACGAGACCGACCTCAAGGTCATCGATCGCACCATGCTCATCCTCGACATCTTCGCGCGGCACGCGAAGAGCTCCGACGGCAAGCTGCAGGTCGAGCTGGCGCAGCTGCGCTACAACCTGCCCAAGATGGTCGGCAAGGGCACGATGATGTCGCGACTCGCCGGCGGCATCGGCGGGCGCGGTCCCGGCGAGACCAAGCTCGAGATCGATCGCCGTCGCGCGAAGGACCGCATCGTCGATCTCGAGCGGCGCCTGGGCGGCCTGCGCAAGCGCCGTGAGCAGCAACGCGCCGAGCGTCGGCGCACGCGCGTGCCGGTCGCCGCGATCGTGGGCTACACCAACGCCGGCAAGAGCACGCTGCTCAACGCCGTCACCGGCAGCAACGTCGACGCCGAGGACAAGCTGTTCGCCACGCTCGATCCGACGGTGCGGCGGGTCCGCTTCCCCCACGACCACGAGATCGTGCTGCTGGACACGGTGGGCTTCATCCGCGACCTGCCACCGGCGTTGATGCAGGCGTTCTCGGCGACGCTGGAGGAGCTCGCCGACGCCGACTTGTTGCTGCACGTGGTCGACAGCGCCGATCCCGACCAGGAGCAGCAGATCGCCAGCGTCGAGACCATCCTGGGCGAGCTGGGTGCGACCAAGGTGACGCGGCTGATGGTCTACAACAAGATCGACACGCTCGACGAGACCGCACTCGTGCGACTGCGCGAGCGTCTGGCCAACCGCGGCATCGATGCGCCGCGCGCATTCCTGGTCAGCGCGCTGGATCGCCGCAGCACGCGTTCGCTGATGGATGCGATCGAGGACACGCTGTGGGCGCGCGGCCGCGTCGATCGCCGCGTCGCCGAGCACGGCGAGGTCGCCGGCGAGTTCGAGTTCGACCACGAGGCGCCCGACGAGCGCGCGCCCACGCGGGCGAACGAGGGCTAGGCCGCGTCAGTCGCCGAAGAAGCCGGGCACACGAGCATGCACGACCCCCAGGCACGACGCGACGAGCCCCAGGCACACCAACGCGGTCGCGAGCGCGCGCCGCTGGCCGCGTCCGAGCCACGCGCAGCCCTGCAACACGCCGACGAGCCCGACGAACGCGATCGCGACGGACACGCTCGCCATGGTAGCGCGGCGCGGTGGCGCGCGTGGCCCCTGGTCGCGCTCGCGGTGCTGTGCGCGGCGCTGCCGTGGACGCTGCACGCCGCCGAGGCGAGCACCGGCGGCGGGCTGACGGTGCCGTGGGCCATCGCGTTGGGTGCGCTGCAGGGCATCACCGAGTTCCTGCCGATCAGCTCCGACGGTCACCTCGCGCTGGGCCAGCGCGCGCTGGGGCTCGACCCCGGCGCCGGCGGCCACCAGTTCACCATCATCGTGCACGCCGGCACGCTGCTGGCGGTGATCTGGACCTACCGCGCCGACCTGCTGGCGCTCGCCCGCAGCGTGCTCGGTCGCCCCGACCCCGCCACGCGCCGCCTGCTGCTGGGCATGATCGTCGCCAGCGCTCCGCTGGGCCTGGTGTTGCTGCCCGGCGTCGAGGATTTCGTCATCGCGATGGAATCGCAGGTGCGCTGGATCGGCGTGTTCCTGTGGGTCACCGGCGCGGCGCTGTGGCTCGGCTTCCGCCACGATCGCCAACACCCGCCGCGCGAGCCGGGCCAGACGCCGTCGCTGCTGCAGGCGCTGGTGATCGGCCTCGCGCAGGTCACCGCGGTGCTGCCGGGGGTCTCGCGCAGCGGCATGACCATCTCGTCGTCGCTGCTGCTGGGCATCGATCGCAACGTCGCGGCGCGGTTCTCGTTCCTCATCAGCGTCATCGCGGTCGGCGGCGCCGTCGCCAAGGAAGGCCTGGACCTGCTGCGCCACGGCGCGCCGGAGTCGTTGGCGCTCGCGCCGGCGCTGGCCGGCTTCGCGACCTCGCTGGTCGTGGGCCTGGTCGCGTTGCAGGCGCTGCTGCGGCTGGTCGCACGCGGCGCGGTGCTCGGCTTCGTGGTCTACCTCGCGGTGCTCGGCGGCATCGCCGTGGCGCTGGGCGGATGAGCGACGCGCTGCGCTCGCGATGGTTCGCACGCGTCCACGCCCACGCCGGCGTCGCGCTCGACGACGGTCACGCGCGCGTGCAGGGCCCCGCGCTGGCGCAGCGCATCGGCGGCGTCGCGCGGGCGCTGGGCGACGAGGGCGTGCAGGCAGGCGATCGCGTCGCACTGCTGGGCCTGCCCAGCACGGCGCAGGCGCTGGCGGTGCTGGCGGTGCAGGCCGTCGGCGCGATCCCGGTGCCGCTGGGCACGCGGCACACCACCGCGGAGCTGCAGCACGTGGTGGACGACAGCGGCGCGACGGTGCTGCTGCTGGGCGCCGAGCTGCGCGAGCGCGGCAATGCGCTGGCCTCGAGCGCGCGCGTGCTCGACCGCGACGCGATCGTGCACGCCTCGCCATCACCGCTGTTGCCGGCGCCCGGCGACGACGAGGACGCCGCGCTGCTCGTCTACACCTCCGGCACCACCGGTCGCAGCAAGGGCGTGGTGCTGCCGTGGCGCGCGCTGGTCGGCAACATGGAGGCGCTGGGCGCCGCGTGGGGCTTCTGCGCGGCGGACCGGTTGTCGCTGTCGCTGCCGCTGTTCCACGTCCACGGCCTGTGCATCGGCATCTTCGCGGCGCTGCTGCACGGCGTCTCGGTGCTGCTGCACGCGCGCTTCGAGCCCGCGAGCACGCTCGCCGACCTGCGCGATCGCGGCGCGACCGTGTTCATGGGCGTGCCGACGATGTACGTGCAGTGGCTCGAGCACCTCGCGGCGCACCCGGACGACGCGGCGGTGCTGGCCCGCGCGCGACTGTTCACCGCCGGCAGCGCGCCGCTGCCCCCGCGCGTGTTCGCCGAGTTCGCCCGCGCCACCGGTCACGCCATCCTCGAGCGCTACGGCATGACCGAGACGCTCATCACCCTGAGCAATCCGCTGCAGGGCGAGCGCCGCGTCGGCACCGTCGGCGTGCCGGTCCCCGGCGTGCGCATGCGCATCGTCGACGAGCACGACGTCGAGGTCGCGCGCGGCACCGCCGGTGAGCTGCAGATCGCCGGGAGCTCGCTGATGCGCGGCTACTGGCGCGATGCCGATGCGACCGCGGCCGCGCTGTGTGGCGAGTTCTTCCGCACCGGCGACATCGCGTGCGAGGACCCCGACGGCTACGTCCGCATCGTCGGCCGCGCCAGCACCGACATCATCAAGAGCGGCGGCTTCAAGCTCTCGGCGCGCGAGATCGAGGACGTGCTGCGCGAGCACCCCGCGGTCGCGGACGTGGCGATCGTGGCGGTGACCGATGCACGATGGGGCGAGCGCGTGGGCGCGGCCATCGTGCCCGCGGCCGGGGCCCCGGCGCTGCCGGAGCTGGCCGCGAGCATCCGCGCGCTGGCGCGGGCCCAGCTCGCCGACTACAAGTGCCCGCGACAGATCGTGCTGCTCTCGTTGTTGCCGCGCAACGCCATGGGCAAGCTCGACAAGCGCGCGCTGCGGGCTCAGCTCGAGGGCGGCGAGCCCGGCGACGCGGACGCGCGCGACAGCCACACGTAGTAGACCGGCACGCCGGTGGCGATCACGCCGATGCACGCGAGAAACGTCAGCGGCTCGGTCACCAGGTACGAGCCCAGCAGGTAGAGCGTCGCGGCCAGGAACACGCCCGGCACCACGGGATAGCCCCACGTCCGGTAGGGCCGCTCGCGGTCGGGCTGCCGTCGGCGCAGCAGGAACACCGCCAGCACCCCCAGCGCGTAAAACGGCCAGATCCCGATCACGAACTGATCGGCGAGCTCGGCGAAGCCGCGCACCGAGACGAACACGATGCCCAGCACGATCGAGAGGCCGATGGCGCGGCTGGGCGTGCCGCGGCGGGGATCGACGTGGGCCAGCGCGCGGAAGAACAGCCGGTCCTCGGCCATCGCGAAGAACACCCGCGGGCCGGTCATCATCGAGCCGTTGAGCGTGCCGAAGGTGCTGATCGCCACCGCGGCGGCGACGAAGGCCACGCCGCCGCGACCGATCGCGATCGCGGCGACGTCGGCCGCGACCAGCTCGCGCTTGGGCATCTCCGCCAACGGGATGACCGCGAGATAGGCCGCGTTGGCGGCGAGGTACAGCACCGCGACCGCGAGCGTGCCCAGCAGGAACGCCCGCGGCAGGTTGCGCTGCGGATCGCGGACCTCGCCGCTGACGAAGCCCACGTCGGACCAGCCGTCGTAGGCCCACAGCACCGACACCATCGCGAGTCCGAACGCCGCGCCCGGGCTCGCGACCGTGCGCACCGACAGCACCGGGTCGGGCGCGTGCGCAGCGGACAGGCCCAGCGCGCACAACCCTGCGAGCGCGGCGATCTTGAGCACGGTGCTGAAGTTCTGGATCGCGGCGCCCAGCGACACGCCGCGGATGTTCGCGCTGCCGACCACGATGATGAGCGCTGCGGCGCCCAGCTGCGTGCGCGAGAAGCCCAGCGCGACCGCACCCTCGCCGTCGACGCCGAGCAGGCGCCAGCCGTAGTCGGCGCAGGTGATCGCGATGGCGCCGTAGGCCGCCGGTCGCAGCACCAACAGCTCGGCCCAGCCGAACAGGAACGCCGGCAATCGCCCGTAGGCCTCGCGCAGGTAGACGTAGATGCCGCCGGTGCGCGGCATCATGCTCGACAGCTCGGCGTAGGTCAGCGCGCCGCACAGCGCGATCACGGCGCCGGCGATCCACACCGCCGCGAAGATCGCGAGGCTCTCGACCCGCTCGGCGATCACCGCCGGCGTGCGGAAGATGCCGCTGCCGATGGTCGAGCCGATGACGACCGCGCCGGCGCTCCACGGGCCCAGCCGCCGCGGCAGCCGCTCGCCCCATCGATCGACCGCAGCTGGCGAGTCGTGCACGCGCGCGTCAGTGTAGCGGGCCGGCCGCGGCGGCGGGGACGAAGCGATCGAGCGCGAGCTCGAGCGGCTGGTCGTCGCGGCTGCAGCCCGGCGCCACGCGCATGCGGCCGTGGGCCGGCATCATCGCGATGCGAGCACAGGTGCGCGAGGCCGAGGGATCACCGCGGAGATCGTCCACGTGGGCACAGATGCTGCGGGGATAGCCGTCGTGGCTGCCCAGCAGCGCCCACAGGCCATCGACGTCGCGCGGCCGCTGCTGGGCGTACAGCGTGGTCGCCATGTCGAGCCGCGCGAAGCTGGTGGTGCCCGGCACCAGGCGCTCGCGCCCGCGCAGCACCGGATCGAAGCAGTGGTTGGTGTGCAGGTGCGCGGCCTTGGGCCCGACCTGCGTGAGCACCTTGAGCTCGCCGCTGCACTCGACACCGAAGTACGCGCGACCGTCGGCGATCATGTAGTGGTGCCCCGACGACAACGGCGCCGCCAGCAGCCGTTCGTAGGCCGCGCGGGCGTCGCTGGCGGCCAACATCGAACGCACCAGCGCCGGCCACACCAGGCCGACGCGCGCGTCGGTGCTGTTGAGGTTGTTGATCGTGACCGCGACACCGTGCTGGCCCAGCCCCGCCAGGCCCAGACAACCGGTCAAGGTCAGACACAGCACCTCGACACCGCCGGGTGGCAGCAGGTGCATCACGCGGACGAACGGCGCCGCGGTCGCGTGCATGTCCCAGGTCTGGCCCAGCACCGCGCCGTGCTCACCGTAGAGGTAGATCGCGGTGCAGCCGTCGGGCTCGCCGGCATCGCGCTGCGGGCCCGCGGCGCCGGGGATGTCGCGCAGATCGGTGTAGTGGTTGAGCACGAGCACGCGCTCGGGCGACAGATCCGCGCCCTCGGCGATGCCCAGCAGCTCCTCGTGCAGCGCGGGTTCCTCCGCGGCCAGCACCGGCAGGTGCGCCGCGGCCACGCGCTCGAGCGCCTCGCGATCGCGGTAGCCGGCGCGCTCGAGGCACAGCGCCACCCGCAGCTCGGCCAGCTCGTGGATCTGCGGGCGCCACAGCTCGCCGTGGGCGCGGCCACGCGCGCGGGCGTCGTCCTGTTCGAAGCGAACCGGCTGCAGCAGGTTGGACGCGGGCACGGCGAGAGCAATCGTCGCACAACCGCGGCGCCCCTGCCCTGCGCCCGCGCGCGCGCCCACGCCGCGGACGGTGGCGCCGCCGCCACCACGAGCAGTCCACGCGCACGCGCGCGGCTTGCTAAAGTGGCGGCGATGCGCCCTCGCCTCACGGCGGCGTTCTACGGCGGTCGCGGCTTCTCGCTGTACCACGCGTGCGGCTCGGCCAGCCGCGTCCCGCTGGCGCCGCACTTCCACGACGAGTACCTGATCTGCGCGCAGCTGCGCGGCGACGAGCACTGCCACGTCGCGGGCAAGCTGCACGAGTTTCGCAGCGGCGACGTCGCGCTCATCAACCCGCACCAGGTCCACACCGGCAACACCGAGGGCGAGGACGTCGAGTACATCAGCTTGTACGTCGACGCCTCGTGTGTGCAGCGCATCGCCGCGGAGCTCGGCGCCGACGCGCGCACGCCCGAGTTCACGGTCGTGCGCATCGCCAACCACGCCGCGTTGGTCCAGGAGATGGCGCGGCTGCTCGCCGCAGTGCAGGACCGCGGCGGCACGGTCTTCCCCACGCCGCACAGCGACGACGATCCCGAGCTCGAGCTGCCGCGACGCGTGGGCCCGCCGGCGCTGGCGGCCGCGCTCGCGGCCGCGGCCCACGAGCCCGGGCGTCCGCCCGACGACGACCTCTCGGTCGACGAGGCGCTCACGCGCGTGGTCGTGCACGCGTTCGAGGAGTTCTCCAACCTGCGCACGCCGCTGCAGCGCTCGACCAACCGCGTGTCGCACCGCAAGATCGCGCGCGCGCTCGAGTACATGCGCCAGCTGCCGCCCTCGGCCACCGCGGATGCGATCGGGCTCGATCGGCTGGCCGAGATCGCCGAGCTGTCGAAGTTCCACTTCCTGCGCCAGTTCGATCAGGTCGTGGGCATGACGCCCGGCGCCTACGTCCGCACGCTGCGGCTGTGCCACGCCGCGCGGCTGCTGCGGACCAGCGAGACGCCGATCCTCGACATCGCGTCCGCGGTCGGCTTCGCCGACCACCCCAGCTTCAGCCGCGCGTTCGTGCGCGCGATGGGCCTCACCCCGAGCGAGTACCGTCGCCTGGGTCCGTTGTGAGCGGCGCGTCGAGCCGGGCCCGCAGCGCCAACGCCAGCGCAGCCACGCCGATCGCCAACCCGCCGGAGACGACCATCACCGGTGCGATCGCGGTCGCGTCCGCGATCGCGGCGCCCAGCGGCCCCGCGATCGCGGCGCCGGCCATGTACACCACCTGCGCGGCCGTGAACGCAGCCCCGCCGACGTCGCGATCGCACTTCGACATCGCCAGCACGAACACGGCGACCGCCACGCCGCCGCCGGCGAAGTTCTCGCACGCGACCCGCACGCCGTAGCCCACCGGCGTGACCTCGCCGGCCTGGTACAGCCCGATCGCGACCAGCGCGAGCCCCTGCACCGTCGACAGGATCGCGACGGTGACGGCCCAGCCGCTGCGGCGCGCGAGCACGCCGCCGACCGCCGCGCCCGCCACCGTCGCGAGACTGCCGAAGGTGCCGTCGAGCGTGCCGATGAGCTCGCGCGAGAAGCCGTGCCCGACCATCGACGGCTTGACCAGCGAACCGCCGAGCGACTCGCCGAACTTCGCCGCGACCAGGAACACCAGGTACGCGGGCTCGCGCACGATGCCCCGCAACGCGCGGCGCACGACCCCGAGGGTGTCGAGCGCCGGCACGACCGCGTCGGCGGGCTCGCGCACCCACCACACGGCCAACAGCGCCGCGCCGATGCACGCGGCCATGATCGCGAACACGCCCTGCCAGCCCAGCACGCCCGAGGCCGCCAGCAACACGCCGCCACCGACGAGGTTGCCGAGCTTGAAGCCACCGACCTGCGCGGTGTTGCCATGGGCCAGCTCGCGCCCCCGCAGCATCGAGACCGCGTAGCCATCGACCGCGATGTCCTGGGTCGCGGCCGCGAGGTTGAGCACGAAGAACAGCAGCAGAATCGGCGCGAGCGTGTCGACCGGATCGAGCGCGCCGATGCCGAGCGTCGCCAGCAGCATCACCGCCAGCGACGGCAGCATCCAGCTGCGACGCCGCCCCAGCCGCGCGCTGCCGTAGCGGTCGACCAGCGGCGACCACAGCACCTTGAGCATCCACGGCAGCGACAGCGCGGAGACCAGGCCCACGCGCGTGAGGTCGACGCCCTGCTGCAGCAGCAACACCGGCAACGCGACCGCGAGGAAGCCGCCCGGCAGCCCCTGGCAGAAGTACAGCGCGCCCAGCAGCAGCAGCCGTCGATCCATCGCGACGTCGATCGCTCGCGGCCGCGACGCGGCCTTCGGCTCACTCGTTGAGCAGGCCGGCCTTCTGCTGCCACGTGCCCTTGTCCCACGTGGCGTCGGTCGTCACCGTCCAACGCTTGCAGCCGCCGCCGAGCTCGAGCTCGGGGTAGTCCTTGGGCGAGACCAGCACGACCCACGAGTCGGCCTGGCCGGCGATGCCGTGACTGCCCGGCGCCTTGAGCTTGTCGTCGGGCACCGGCTGGGTCTTGCCCTTGCAATCGGTGACCGTGGCCTTCATCGACTTGGGCGGCTTGCCGGCGTTGAACACCACCGCGCAGCCGTTGGCGATCTTGCCGTGCGACACCGTCAGCTCGCCCTCGCGGTGACCACGGGCCGAACGCTGCATCTGCGCCTCGCCGCAGCCAGCCTTGCCGCAAAACCACGCGCCGCGGACGGACACGAACTCGTTGCGCATGTTCTGCCGCATCTCGGCGCAACCGCCCAGCATCGCGAGCAGCAGCGGCACCAGCGGGCGCGCGCGTGCTGCCACCGTCGGGACCCTCGGCCTCGTGCCGCTGCCATCGATCGTGCCGTGCTGCATGACCGAGATCTATCATGCTGCCGCGCCTGCCGACCACGCGTCGGGAGCCGGCGGCGATCTGCTACGATCACCGCGGATGACGGGCGTGGCCCAGCGCGATCGAGTCCGCGGCTGCCTGCTCGGCGGGGCCGTGGGCGATGCGCTCGGGGCCGGGGTCGAGTTCCTGTCGCTGGCGCAGATCCGCGGGCGCTGGGGCCCCGCGGGCGTGACCGACTACGACACGATCTACGGTCGCCGCGGTGCGATCACCGACGACACGCAGATGACGCTGTTCACCGCCGAGGCGCTGGTGCGGCTGCGCTGCGCGCGGGGCCTGGGCGTGCGGCTCGAGCCGGTGGTCGCGCTGCACCGCGCATACCTGCGTTGGCTCCACACCCAGGCGATGCGCTCGGCCCACCCTGCGTTCGACGACGCGCTCGATGGCTGGCTCATCCGCGTGCCCACGCTGCACAGCCAACGCGCGCCGGGCAACACCTGCGTGTCGGCGCTGACCTTGGCACAGCCGGGCAGCGTGCAGTACCCGATCAACGACAGCAAGGGCTGCGGCGGGATCATGCGCGTGGCGCCGATCGGGCTGTGCGGCGAGCGGCCGTTCGAGATCGGCTGCCAGGCCTGCGCGATCACCCACGGCCACCCCGCGGGCTACCTCGCCGGCGGTGCGTTCGCCTCGATCATCGCGCTGTGCATGCAGGGCGTGCCGCTGGCGGATGCCGTCACGCGCGTGCGGCAGGACCACGGGCCCGTGCTCGGCGTCGACGTCGGCACCGCGATCGATCGAGCGCTGGCCGCCCTCGCGAGCGCGCCGCGCTCGGCCGAGACGGTCGAGTCGCTGGGCCAGGGTTGGATCGCCGAAGAAGCGCTGTCGATCGCGATCTACTGCGCGCTGTCGGCCCGCGACTTCGCCGACGGGGTCCTGCTCGCGGTCAACCACGGCGGCGACAGCGACAGCACCGGCGCGCTGGTCGGCAACCTGCTGGGCGCGGCTTGGGGCGCGGCCGCGATCCCGCCGGCGTGGCTCGCCGAGCTGGAGCTGGCCGAGGACATCGGCGCGCTCGCGGACGATCTCGCGGCGGCGTGCGAGGGCGTCGCGGTCGATCCGGCGCGCTACCCCCCGCGGTGATCCCGTCCCCGCGTCAGAACAGCGACGGCTGCGCCAGCAGACACGCCGCGTCGTCGTTGTGCACGTCGTTGACGCGCGCCGACGCCGGCGTCGCCACCAGCGCGTCGTCGGGCGCCGGCGCCAGCGCGGCGGTGAGCGCGTCGAGCCAGGCCTCGGTCGACGCGTCCGCGGGCGGGGCATGCAGCCACGCGTCGACGTCCTGGGCATCGAGGATCGCCGGCATGCGATCGTGCACTGGTGCGACCACGGCGTTGGGCGCGGTGGTGATGATCGCGAAGTGCGGCACGACCACGCCGCCCTCGCCCACCGCCCGCAGCGTCGCCACGCCCGCGAGCAGGAACGGGCGGCCATCGCCGCGATGGAATCGGATCGGCGTGCGCGCGCGCTTGGGTCCGGTCCACTCGTAGAATCCATCCGCGACGACGCCGCAGCGCAGCCGCAGCAGTGCGCCGCGGAACAGGCCCTTGCTCGCGAGGGTCTCGGCGCGCGCGTTGATGTGGATCGGCGGGCGTGGCGACGCGGCGTCGCGCGGCGCGACCAGGCCCCACTGCCCCCACGTCAGGCGGCGGCGTGAACCCGCTGCGCCCGCGATCACGATGGGGTGACGATCGGTCGGCGCGACGTTGAAGCGAGGACGCCACGCGGCCGCGTCCGCGGGCTCGTAGTCGGCGTCGAGCGCCTGGGCCACGTGCTCGTAGTCGTTGGTCGTCAGCGTGAAGCGGCCACACATGCGAAGCGGGTCCACTAGGGTAGTCGCTCGGGCGCGGGACGCCAGTCCCGGCGCCGCCGCCCGCCGCGGCCGCGCGCGCGTACCAGCAGCACGGCCAGCGACCGCGCGCGCGAGGGTTTGCGCGCCGGGCTTGATCGACCGCCGCGGCATCGGGAAAGCTCGCCCGCGACGATGATCCCCGCGACCCTGATCCCGCTGCCCACCGACGCGGAGATCGCCCGGCGGGTCAGCCGCATCGAGCTGCCGTGGAACCGCCACGGCATCGACCCGTACGGCATCGACCAGCGCGAGCTCGCACGGCTGTACACACTGCTGTCGTTCTTCTACCACCGCTACTTCGACGTGAAGGTCTACGGCAGCAACCACGTGCCCGCGCGTGGCCGCGCGATGCTGGTGGGCAATCACTCCGGCGGCTGGGCGCTCGACGCGATCATGATCATCGCGTCGGCGTTCTTCTCGCTCGACCCACCGCGGCTGGCCCAGGGCATGGCCGAGAAGTTCATCCAGCGCATGCCGTTTCTGGCGTGGTTCACCAGCCGCATCGGTCAGCTGACCGGGCTGCCCGAGCACGCGGTGCGGCTGCTGCAAGACGATCGCCTGCTGATGGTGTTCCCCGAGGGCGCGCGCGGCACCGCGAAGCTGTACCGCGAGCGCGACTCGCTGGTGGGCTTCGGCACCGGCTTCGTGCGCCTGGCGCTGCAGACCCGCACGCCGATCGTGCCGGTCGCGTTCGTCGGCGGCGGCGAGGCCATCCCCACCGTCACCAACCTCTACCGCGTCGGGCGGCTGTTCGGCGTGCCGTACATCCCGGTCACCCCCTGGGGCGCCGCGATCCCGCTGCCGGTGACGCTGCAGATCCTCTACGGCGCACCGATCGTGCTCGAGGGCAACGCGAGCGACACCGACGACGTCATCGCGCGCCACGTCGAGCGCATCAAGGGCCGCATCGCCGCCCTCATCCGCCAGGGCCGCGCGCTGCGCGACGGCAAGCTGCGCGAGACGGAGCTGGATCTGACATGAAGGTGCTCATCACTGGCATCTCCGGCGCGCTCGCGCGCGAGGTCACCCGCCGCGTGGTCGAGCGCGGCCACGAGGTCGTCGGCATCGACGTGCGGCCCTGGTACCACCCGCCCGAGGGTGTGCGCGTGATCCAGACCGACATCCGCAAGCGCCCGGCCGAGGAGGTCTTCCGCAGCTTCCGGCCCGATGCGCTGGTGCACATGGCCACGGTCACGCACCTGACCCACCGCAGCCGCGATCGCTACCGCATCAACCTCGGCGGCACGCAGGCGGTGTTCGAGCACTGCGCGCACTACGGCGTCAAGCAGGCGCTGTTCGTCGGTCGCCACACCTACTACGGCGCGGGTCCGGACTCGCCGCTCTATCACACCGAGTCCGAGCCGCCGATGGCGGTGCACACGTTCGCCGAGCTGTCGGATCTGGTCGCCGCCGATCTGTATGCCGGCAGCGCGCTGTGGCGGTACCCGCGGATCGACACCGCGGTGCTGCGGCTGTGCTACACGCTGGGACCGTTCCGTCAGGGCACGCTCGCGGCGTTCCTCAAGGGCCCGCGGGTGCCGACGGTGCTGGGCTTCGATCCGCTGTTCCACTTCATCCACGAGCTCGACGCCGCAGCAGCGATCGTGCTCTCGCTCGAAGCGCGACTGCGCGGCGTGTTCAACGTCAGCGGTCCGCCGCCGGTGCCGCTGTCGGTCATCATCCGCGAGACCGGCCGCTCGCCGGTGCCGTTGCCCGAGGCGCTCATCCGCCCGCTGCTGGGCCGCTTCGGGCTGCCGCGGCTGCCCCCGGGCGCGCTCGAGCACGTGAAGTACCCGGTCGTGATCGACAGCAGCGCGTTCCGCAAGGCCACCGGCTTCGCGCCGCAGTTCGACGAGGACGCGACCATGGCCGCGTTCCGCGAGGCGGGTTGAGCCGCCGCCGCGCGCGTCAGGGATCGAGCGCGAAGAAGGTGATCGCGCGCAGGCACGCCGGGCCACCGTCGACCGAGGGCTCGGCGGTCGCGGTGACGCCCTGTCGCGTGCGCAGGGCCTCGAACAGCTGCGCCACCACCACCGCGTCGAGGCGATGGTCGCGGCAGCGCTTGCCGCCGAAGGCCAGCTCGGTGCGGGTGCCGTCGAGCGCGATCGGTCGCAGCACCAAGGTGCCGCCGCGCCCGTCGAGCGCCGGCGTGATCGACTCGATCCGCGCCGTGGCTCCGGGCGCGTCGAGCTCACTGGGGGCCGCGTGGGCAGCGGCGAGCAGCAGGGCGAGAAGCGGTGCGACCATGATGGGATCCTGGCCCCGAACGACCGCGGGCGGCGTGGACTTACGCGCGCAGGCCTTTCCCCGCCGGCGCGCACGGGTCAAGATCCCGCGGTGACCACCCGCGTGCCTGGGCCCCCGCGCGCCCGCGGCGTCCCGCTGGGGCCAGCGCTGCTGCTGCTCGCGTCGCTGTCGTGCGGCCGCGCCGGTGCGCCCGCCACCGCGGGCACCGCGATCGACGGCGACGACGCGCCCACCGGCCCGGCGACGGTGGCCGGCGTGCGCTCGCGGGAGCCGCTGCGCGCGCGACCGAACCGGGCCGCGACCGCGGCGAGCTCGACCAGCAAGGACCCCGCCACCGCCGACGCGGTGCCGGTGCTGCCGCCCGCGGCGTTGACCGAGACCTACTTCCGCCACTACGGCGTGAACCCGACCATCGACACCGAGGAGGAGCCGATCTCGAGCTTCGCGCTCGACGTCGACACCGCCTCGTACACGCTCGCGCGCGGCTACCTCGAGCGCGGCGAGATGCCGGAGGAGTCGTCGATCCGCGTCGAGGAGTTCCTCAACGCCATCGACTACCGCTACCCGCTGCCGCCGCGCGATGACTTCGCGCTGCACACCGAGCTGGTGCCCGCGCCGCACCGCGCCGGCTACCACGTGCTGCACGTGGGCCTGCGCGCGCGCGAGGTCGCGGGCAAGGATCGCGCGCCGGCCAACCTGGTCTTCGTCGTCGACGTGTCCGCCTCGATGGCGCTCGAGTCGCGGCTGCAGCTGGTGCAGGACTCGATCGCGGCCCTGGTACCGCGGCTGGGGCCCAAGGATCGCGTGGCGCTGGTGTCGTACGGCGATACCGCCGAGGTCGTGCTGCCGCCGACGCCGGGCGATCGCGGCGAGGCGATCAAGGACGCGCTGGCCAAGCTGGCGCCGACCGGCTCGACCGACGTCGATGCGGGCCTGCGGCTGGGCTACGACCTCGCGAGCAAGGGCCTCATCGACGGCGGCATCAACCGCGTGCTGCTGTTCTCCGACGGCGTCGTGACCTCGGGACCCGAGGCCGCCGAGGAGCTGCTCGCGCATGTCGCCGACGCCGCCGCGCGCGGCGTGACGATCTCGACCCTGGGCGTGGGCGTCGAGAACTACGACGACGTGTTGCTCGAGCAGCTCGCCGATCGCGGCAACGGCAACTACGAGTACCTCGACCGCCTCGGCGAGGCCGAGCGCGTGCTGGTGCGCAACCTGACCGGCACCTTGCAGGTCATCGCGCGCGACGCCAAGGTCCAGCTCGAGTTCGATCCCGCCGTGGTCGCGCGCTACCGCCTGCTGGGCTACGAGAACCGCGGACTGTCGCCCGACGCGTTCTCCAGCGAGAGCACCGACGCCGGCGAGATCGGGCCCGGTCACGCCGTGACCGCGCTGTACGAGGTGCAGTTCCGCGGTCGGGCGCCGGCGGCCGACGGCGCCGACGACTTCGGTCGCCTGCGCCTGCGCTACCGCCAACCCCACACTGGCCTCGCGCGCGAGCTCACCGCCCGGCTGTCGCGACCGGGCACCGACGCGACGCCGTCGCCCGCGACCCGCACCGCGCTGGTGGTGGGTGAGTTCGCGGAGAAGCTGCGCGGATCCTATTGGGTGCGCGACCTGGGCTGGCCGGAGATCCAAGCCGGCTACGCGGCGCTGGGCGAGGCCGAGCTCGCGCGCAGCGAGATCGCCGAGCTCGGTGCGCTGATCGAAGCCGCCGCGCGCCTCGATCGCCGCGTGCCCACGCCCGACCGCGAGATCGCCGGCTCGCAGCTCGACTTCGACCGCATGCGGGTGCTGCAGTAGCCATGCGCCGTCTGCTGCCGACGCTGATCGTGCTGTCGCTGGGCCTTCTGACCTTGCTGTGGGGGCTGGCGTCGCTGCAGGGCATCTTCGT
Source organism: Nannocystaceae bacterium (assembly GCA_019694555.1). GTDB lineage: Bacteria > Myxococcota_A > Polyangia > Nannocystales > Nannocystaceae > Xiheibacterium. The sequence goes on along the minus strand of JAIBBS010000001.1, from coordinate 59,478 downwards.
CGCCGAGCGCGACGAGGCGCAGGCACGCGTGGAGGCCGAGCGCGGCGCGCTGCAGGAGTACGCCCGTCGCACGCTCGAGCAGCTGCTCGAGGGCGAGCTGCACCCGGCCGAGGACGCGATCGGCCGCGCGCTCGACGATCCACTGGCGGGCACCTCGGATCTGCTGCTGGTGGTCGATGGCCACCAGCGCTTCCCACGGCCGGTGAGCTTCGAGGCCGGCGGCAACACGCCGGCGCGCGCGCTGTACCTCGCACTGCGCGGCGACGCCGACGTGGCCGTGCGCGACGACGGCTCGCCGTGGTCGGAGCGCCTGCAGCTGCATCGCGAGCTGCGCGCGGCCGTGCGCGGCGGTGGCCACGGCGCCATCGAGCGGGCGTTCCGCAACCTGCTGCGGCACCGCACCCGCTACGTCATCGACAGCGAGCTCGATCTCCCGTCGATGATCGCCGCGCTCGACGAGCTGTTCGATCGCGCCGCGCCCAACCTCGAGCTCATGGGCCTGCTGCTGCGCGGCGGCGTGCGCGACGGCGGCATCCTCGTGGTCGAGGGCCTGCAGCCGGCGCTGCTGCGTCGCCGCGATCGCTTCACCGAGGGCGACTTCCGCTTCCTCGCCGAGCGGGTGCTGGCGCTGTCGGAGCGCGCGGGCACGGAGGTCGAGGACTTCCGCGCCCGCATCGGCGAGCCGCTGTCGACGCCGCTGCGCATGCCGGTCGCACTCGATGCGCCGTCGCTGGTGCTGGGTGGACAGTGGTACGCGCGCGGCGACGCCTACGGCGCGGTCGTGGGCACGGCGGTCGATCTGTCGGCGCTGATGGCCGTGATCGACGAACAGATGCGCGGCCGCGCGCTGATCGCCCCCGACGACGAGCTCGACATGCCGGAGCTCACCGCCGACATCGTGCCGATCGCGAGCCTGCCGATCCGCGTGAGCTCGCCACGCTTCGCCGCGGGCATCCTGCAGGCCGACGACAACTATCGCATCAAGAGCGCGTTCTTGGTCGGCAGCTTCGGCCTCGCGTTGGTCGCGGTCGTGCTCGCGACGGTGTTGGCCTCGCGCAAGCAGAAGTTCGTCGAGCTCAAGAACGACTTCGTCGCGACCGTGTCGCACGAGCTGCGCACGCCGCTGGCGTCCATGCGACTGATGGCCGAGACGCTCGAGCGTCGCACCGCCGGGCTCGCGGCCGCGCGCGACTACCCCACCCGCCTGGTGCGCGAGATCGACGATCTCAACTTCTTGGTCGAGAACATCCTGTCGTTCAACCGCCTGGACAAGGGACGCTGGCGGCCGCGGCACGAGCGGGTCGATCTGCACGTGCTGGTCGACGACGTCGCGCGCGAGCTCGAGCAGTGGTCGAGCAAGCGCGTGACGGTGCGCCAGCACGGGCTCGAGCGCGCGGTGCTGCGGGCCGACCCCGAGCTGTTGCGCCTGCTGTTGCGCAACCTGGGCAAGAACGCCTGCAGCTACTGCAACCGCGAGACGGTCGAGCTCGACGTCGAGGGCGGGGTCACGCGCAGGGGCCTGCGCCGGGTCTACCGCGTGAGCGTGCGCGACAACGGCGTCGGCATCCCGCGCCGCGAACACCGGCGGATCTTCGCCGACTTCTACCGCGTCGGCGGGGGCCAGCGCTCCCGCGGCAGCGGGCTGGGCCTGGCGATCTGTCGCAAGACCATGGCGGCGCACGGCGGCAGCATCCGTATCCTCGAGAGCAGCGCGGCCGGCACGACATTCGCGCTAGAATTCCCGGCGGACCTGATGGAGGCGTGACGGGCGAGCGATGAGCACGGGCAACGACGGCGGCGCGAACCAGCAGGTGCTGGTGGTCGAGGACGACGAGAACCTGCGCGTCGCCCTGACCGACAACCTCTCCGAGGAGGGCTACGCCGTGCACGCGGTCGCGGGCGCGGCTGCGGCGCTGGCGATGGCGCGCGAGCGCAACTTCGCGGTGGTCGTGCTCGACATCATGCTGCCCGACGGCGACGGCTACTCGGTGTGTCGTCAGCTGCGCGAGGCGGGCTGCACCGCGGGCATCCTGATGCTGACCGCCCGCACGCTCGAGGACGACATCGTCCGCGGCTTCGACTCCGGCGCCGACGACTACCTGTCCAAGCCCTACCGCCTGCGCGAGCTGCTGGCGCGCGTCGGCGCGTTGGCGCGACGCGGCGCCACCGGGCCCACGCCCGCGCCGCCCTCGCGGCGCGATCGCATCGCCGACATCGCCATCGATCGCAAGGCTCGGGTCGTGACCCGCGGCGGCGCGGAGATCGAGCTGACCCGCACCGAGTTCGACCTGCTGGTGTGCCTGGTCGACCACGCCGGCGAGGCGCTGGCGCGCGAGACCATCCTCGATCAGGTCTGGGGCACCGGCATCGTGGTCGAGCAGCGCACGGTCGACAACTTCATCTCCAGCCTCAAGCGCAAGCTCGGCTGGCGCGACGGCTGCGGCTTCAACATCCGCGCGGTGCGGGGCATCGGCTATCGCTTCGAGGTCGACCGGCGCTGACGCCGGGCGCTCCGTCGACGGCGACGCTCAGCCGCGGTGCATCCGCACGAACGCGCGCAGCAGATCGACGGTCGAGACCACGCCGGAGAGCCGGTCGCCGTGGATCACCAGCAGGCGATGGACGCCCAGCTGCAGCATGCGGTCGGAGGCCTCCACGATCGTCGCGTCCGCGCCCACGGAGATCACCGCCGCGGTCATGAGGTCGGCGACGCGGCCGGGCCGCGCGTAGGCATGGTCGCCGCGCTCGTCGGTCCAGCCGTCGGTGACGCGGTAGTAGATCGGATAGCCGGGCTCGTCGGAGGCCACGCGGTCGGGATCGGCGAGGTCCGACAGGCTGATGACGCCGACGACGCGGTGCTGCGCATCGATCACGGGCGCGCCGCTGACGCGCCGCTCCGTCAACAACCGCGCCGCGGTCTCGAGACTGGTATCGGGCGCGACCGCGAACACCTCGCGCGTCATCACTTCCATCACCAACGGCAGACTGTCGTTGCTCATGACATTGGGGAGTCTCGCCCCTGGCGCCCATCGGCGCACCGACCAGTTTCACGCACTGGGGCACTTCGGTGCGGCAAAGCTTGCGCGGGACGCGGCTTCGCGAAGCGTTCACGCAAGACCCCCGCGGCTTTGCACGGCGGCAACGATGCCGCGGCGCGACCCGCCGTCGAACACGGGCGAAAGGAAGAACGCTCCGATGTTCTTCGCCAAGCTGCCCGTCCTCGTCACCTCCGCCCTGCTCTCGCTCACCGCCCTGCGCGGGACCACCGTTACGACCGCCAGCGACACCGACGCGACCACCGTGGCCGCGCCCGCGACCACGTCTGCGCCCGCCGAGGGCCGCGAACACGGCGGTGGCCTGTGCCAGGCGCTCTCCTGCACCGACGCGCAGAAGGCCGAGCTCAGCCGCGTGCGCGAGTCCATCCGCGCGGCGCGCAAGGATCGTGACCACGGCGACGAGCGTGCCGCGCTCGCGGACATGCTCCGCGATGGCTCGCTCGACGCCAGCAAGGTGCAATCGCTGCTCGACCGCCGCGCCGAGCAGATGCGCGCGCGCGACGAGTTGCTCGCACGCGGCTTCGTCGACTTCGCGGCGACCCTCGACGCGAGCCAGCGCGCCGAGCTGGCCGACATCGTCGCGCAACGCGGCATGCCGGGCGTGCTCGGCGGCATGGGCAAGCACCACGGTGCCCACGGTAAGGGCCACGGCGGCAAGCGCCACGACGGCAGGCTCGACGACGCCGATGATCGCGGTCCGTCGGGCAAGCGCGCGGCCAAGCGTGACGACGGCGGCAAGGGCAAGCGCGGCGACGCGCTGCGCGGCAAGGGCCGCGGTGACACCGCGCGCCGTCGCTGAAGCACGCACCGACGTGGCCCGACCCCGCGGGGGTCGGGCTGCGCACGAGTCCCGGGAGACCTTCCAGGACTAGCCTGGCGTGCGCGGACGCGTGCGCCGGGCACGGCCACCGCGGGGGCTGCCGGCGAAGCGATGCAGCTCCGCCGGACGCCCCGGGCGCGATCGAGCGCGCACGCCGTCGAGCCGCACGATGGCGCCCTCGTCGATCATGCGATTGAAGCGCTTGTTGAAGTTGCTCTGATCGAGACGCTGGCCGCCGACCAGCTCCAGCGCGCGGCGCAGCTCCAGCTTGGTGAACTCGCGCGGCACCAGCCGCGCCACCAGCGGCAGCTCGTCCGCGGCGCGCTGTCGGATCACGCGCAGGGCCACCTCCAACATCTGTGCGTGGTCGAACGCCAGCGACAGCGTGCGGACGCGCGACAGCGGCAGCCACTGCGCCGCGATCGCGTCGTCCCCCGCCTGCGGCGACAGGTGCGGGGGCACCAGCGCGAAGTAGCCCACCGAGATCACGCGGCCACGCGGGTCGCGGCCCGGCCGTCCGAAGGTGTGGAACTGCTGCAGCCACACCTCGCGCGGCCGCAGCCCGGTCTCCTCCTGCAGCTCGCGTGCGGCGGCGTCGTCGAGGTCCTCGCCCTGGTCGCCGTCGTCGCGCACCTCGACGAAGCCGCCCGGCAACGCCCAGCGCCCGCGGTACGGCGGATCGCGGCGACGGATGAGCAGCAGCTCGAGCTCGGGGTCACGCACCGCGAGCACGACCATGTCGACCGCGAACGCAGGTCGGGGATAGTCGTAGCAGAAGCGCGGCTTGCCGCCGCCGCGGGTCACGGGCTGACGAGCCATTGCACACCCGCCTGCTGCAGCTCCGCGGCGGAGCGCTCGGCCCCGTTGGGGCCGCCGATGGGCGCGGTCGCGAACGCGAGCACGCGCACGGTGTAGCCGAGCTTGCGCAGCCCCAGCGCCGCTGCGTCGACGCAGTAGCCACCGGTGCAGTAGCCGATGACGTCGAAGCGCACCGCATCCGCGCCCCCGAGCGCGTCGACCAGCGCGCGCACGACCGGCTCGGCCGTGGGGTTGGCGAACATCGAGTAGACCTCCTTCTCGAAGTACACGCCCACACCCGCCAGGGCCTCCTGCGCCAGCGCGGCGGCATCGAGCACACGGTTGCCCTCGCCCTTGTGGGCTTCGCCGACGAGGTTGTGCACGCCACCGTCGGCGGTCTGCATCGGCACGAAGCGGGTCCGTCGCGGCACGTCGTGGAAGACACGCAGCCAGCCCGGCGAGCCCTTCACGCAGTGCGGCGGGAACGGCCCGCCGTTGGGCTGGAACTCCCACGCGTCGTGGGCATGCGAGTCGACCGAGCCGAGGATCGGTGTGCCCTCGCGCTGGGCCTGCTGCAGCACGCGCGCGATGGCCATGCGCACCATCGCGTCGGCGGCCACGAACAGCGCGCCCTCTTGCAGCATGAAATCCCGCTGGGTGTCGACGTCGACGATGATGGTCTTCATGGGCGGGCCTCCAGTCGGTCGTGCCTCACGATGGGGTCAGCGTCGCGCGCAGGCGGCCGACCAGTGCCTGCGTCGCAGCCGAGAGCTTCACCTGGCGATCCTCGGCGGGCAGCGCGGCGGCGCGGCGCAAGTCGAGCACGTTGCACAGCCGCAGCTGCTCGAGCGCCTCGGGGTTGCCCGACAGGCACACGTAGTTCTCCGGCGGGTCCTCGCCGGCCTGGCCGATGATCCCGACCGGGCCGTCGCCACGCAGCCGTCGCCACACCACCGGACGACCCGGCACGCTCTGCTTGCCCGCGCCGGTCTCGTTGCCGAACTTCATGCGCGGCTCGCTGCCGGTCTGGCTGAGCTTGAACACCGCGCTGACGCGATCGCGGGTGAACGGCGTGGTCATCGGCGCCGCGACGATCGAGCCGCCGTAGCCATAGATCTGCGCGCGTGCGGGCCAGCCGGTGAACTCGCGCAGCCGCTCGAAGTGCACCGTCGCCTCGAGATCGAGCCCGTCCTCGAGCACGTGCGTGGGCTCGAGGCCCTCCTCGCGCAGCAGCTCGCAGGCATGCAGGTACTGGATGAACTTGTTGCCCGAGTCGTAGCGGATCGCGCACGGGTGCGCCCGCTCGCGCATGACCTCGACTGCGGCCTTGATGCCCGAGCCCATGGTGTCGAAGGTGTCGAGCAGGTAGCTCGGCGGCGAGCTCCTCATGTCGCGCATGGCCTGGAACGCCGGCAGATCGGCGCCCCAGCGCTGCACGTGCTCGTGGCCCATGGTCCCGACCGGGATCAGCTCGAGCTCGCGCGCGAGCGCGACGTTGCTGGTGCGCACCACGCCCTCGGCCTTGCACGCCTGCAGCGCGATGCGGTGCTGCTCGGGGCACACCGCCGAGCGCATGCCGACCTCGAACACGCGATCGGGGTCACCGACCGCGGCCACCAACGCGCGCACGGTCTCGCGCACGCGCCCGGCGTAGGCGTCCTGCTCGTCGACGAGGGTCGCGTCGCTGCGGCCGGCCTCGCGCAACGCCTGCTCGACCAGCGCGCGGTGCTCCGCGCAGGTGGTCGTCAACCACGCCGGATCGATCGGACCGTCGTGCAGCCGCAACGCGGTCGAGAGCTGGATCGGGAAGTTGAGCCACAGCAGCATCGGCTCGAGCCACGAGACCAGGAAGCTCGGCCCGGTGATGGTGAGGATCGGCTCGCGCTCGCACACCCACGCGCCGCGCGGCACGGCCTCGATCTCGATCGCGTCGGGCTCGCCCAGCGCGAGCTCCATCGCGTCGCTCAGACCGTAGCCGTGACGCCGCGCGAACTCGCGATCGTGGGCGTCGCGGGTGAGCCCGCCCAGCAGCGTGCGGACCGCGAGCTCGAGGTCGAGCGGGATGTACTGCAGACCGCCGCGCCGCAACGAGAAGTAGAAGGTCTCGCGTCGCAGCGGAAAGCCCGCCTGGGCCATCGAGAACTTGTAGGCATCGGTGCTGAGCGGCGTTCGCGGGGTCACGGGGCTTTCTCGTGATTTGACCAGAAACGGCGGCGATTGCACGCGACGGGGCTGCGGGCCCAGGGGCCCGGGGGCGGCCCGGCGAGATCCCGAGTCGCCGTGATCGGCGGCCAGACCCCGGATCCAGGGCGGTTTTGACAGCGTTGAGGGAGCACACGGCCCGCGACCCGCAACCTCGCGAACCCATGTACGTCCTCGGAGCACTACGGTGTGCCCCGGAGTCGTACGCATGCGAAGCCCCGCTCTCCCGTTCGGCGCCGTCCTGATCGCCTCCTCGTTGCTGGCCTGCGCCGGTGCCCAGATGCCGCGCGCGGGTGCGGAGGGCGACGAGCTCGGTGGGGACGACAGCGGTGAGACCGGGCACAACGACACGACCGGTGCGGGCGAGGACAGCAGCGGCGGCGGCACCACCGGCCCCGGTGGCACCACGCTCACCACCGCGGCGGACGACGACTCGGGTCCCACGAGCGCGAGCTCGGCGACGCAGGGCGAGTCGAGCACCGGCGCGATGGACGAGGGCAGCTCCGGCGGCCTCGACAGCGCGGGCAGCAGCGACGGCGGCGGCAGCAGCAGCGAGGGCGGCGGCGGATCGAGCAGCGGCGGCGCCGAGACCGGCGTCGGGCTCGACGTCGATCTGTCGGGCTGGATCGTCGTGCAGGCCAACTCCGCGCGCGAGATCGTGATCCCCGACGGCACGGTCGTGCCCGCGGGCGGCACGCTCGTGATCGGCCGCAACGCCGCACCGGGCGCGTTCCAGGACTTCTGGGGCGCGAACTGGGGCGCCGAGGTGGTCTACGTCGATGGCCTCGACGACTTCCCCACCATCAACGGCGACGAGACCTACACGCTGCAGACGCCCGAGACCACGGTCATCGACGGGCCCACCGCGGCGCTCGAGCTGGCGACGGGGGCACTGCGCAACGACGCCGATCTCGACGCCGGCAACGCCGCTGCGTGGGACGTGACGCTCGCGCCCAACCTCGAGGCGACGCCGGGCTCGAGCAGCGCGACGGGCGGCACGCCCGGCATCCCGTACATCTCCGAGGTCGTCGACACCACCGGCGCCGGCAACTTCCCCTACGAGTACGTCGAGATCCACGTGCCCGGTTGAGTCGCGGCCGCGGCACGGCCGCGTGCTACGATCGACGCTGGGCCATGGAGATCGTCATCCTGCCGTTCATGCTGCCGCTGTTGCTGCTCGGCTCGATCGTGTCGCGCCTGGGTGAGCACCGCGCCGACGCGATGCGCGAGGCGGCCGAGCGCGAGGCCTGGCGCGTGACGTGGGCGCGCTACCTCGGCCGCGCGCCCTGACGCGGCTGCACCGCCCACAGCGCGACCGCAGCCGCGCTCGCGGCGTTGAGCGAGTCGACCGCGTGGGCCATCGCGATGCCGATGCTGCGATCGCAGCGTTGCAGCACCGCCGCGCCGATGCCGTCGCCTTCGTGGCCCAGCACCAGGCCCAGCCGTGCCGGCGCCGCGCCTGCGGCCGCGTGCAGCGGCTCGGCGTCGGGATCGCAGACCAGCGCCCACCACGACAGCTGCGGCACCACGTCCGCCGCCTGCTGCAGCGCCTGCGGCAGCGACGGCACCTCGAACCACGGCTGCGCGAGTGCGTGGCCCATCGACGCGCGCAGCGATCGACGCGACCACGGATCCGCGCAGCCGGGCCCGACCAGCACCAGCGCGACGTCGAGCGCACGCGCGGCCCGCATCACCGCGCCGACGTTGGCCGCATCGGCCAGGCGATCGAGCGCGAGCAGGCGCGCCTGCGGCAGCGCAGCCACGGCCGCGAGCGCCGACGCGAGCGACGGCGCCGCGGGTCGCGGCGCGATCGCGATGCAGCCGCGGTGGAAGGGATACCCCACCACCGCGGCGAGCTCGGCCTCGCTGCCGATCATCGCGAGCTCGGCCGCGTCCGGATCCAGCCGCGACGCGACCGCGGGCGTCGCGAGCATCAGCTGCGGTCGCAGTCCCTGGGCGAGCGCGCGCGCGAGCACGAGCTCGCCCTCGAGCACGAGCGCACAGGTCCGCGCGCCCGCACCCTGGGGCAGCCCGCGCAGCGGCGCGAGCCGGTCGTCAGCCGCCGCCAGCGGCCGCCACATCCTGCCCCTGTCGCGCCTCGAAGTCTGCGACCGCGCGCGCGATCTCGTCGCACACGCCGTCGCGCGCGGCCTTGGCTGCGACCTTGATCGCGTTGCCCAACGCGCGCGCGCTGCTGCGACCGTGGGCCTTGAGGATCGGACGCGTGAAGCCCAGCAGCGGCGCACCGCCGTATTCGCTGTAGTCGGTCAGCTGCTTGAGCCGCCGCAGCCCGCTCGCCAGCAGCAGCAGCCCCAGCTTCCACAGCAGACTCTGCTTGAAGGCCCAGCGACCGAGGTTGCGGAACAGCTCGCCGGTGCCTTCGGCCATCTTGAGCGTGACGTTGCCCAGCAGGCCCTCGCACACGATCACGTCGACCTTGCCCGCGGGGATGTCGTTGCCTTCGATGTTGCCGGTGAAGTTCAGCTGCGCTTCGCCCTGCAGCAGTCGATGGGCCTCGACCAGGGTCTCGCCGCCCTTGGTCGGCTCCGAACCCATGTTGAGCAGGCCGATGCTGGGGCGCTCGACCTTGCTGATGCGGCTGGCGTAGGCGTGGCCCATGTACGCGAAGAACAGCAGGTCCTTGGGTCGGCAGTGCACGGTCGCGCCGACGTCGAGCATCAGCGCGAAGCGGTCGCGGTTCTTGCCGCGCTGCGGCGTGGGATAGACCGCGGCCAGCGCGGAGCGTTCGATGCCGGGGATCCGCGGCACCCACTGCGCCGCCGCCAGCACCAGCGCGCCGGTGGACCCGGCCGAGACCAAAGCATCGGCGTGACCGTCACGCAGCGCTCGCATCGCGACGCACAGCGACGCGTCGGGCTTGCGCTCGATGGCCTCGCGGGGCTTCTCGTCCATGCCGATGGTGCCCTGCGCCGGCAACACCTCGATGCGCGCGGCCTCGTGGGGCACCTGCGCGAGCTGGGCCGCGATCACGTCGGGCTCGCCGACCAGCACGATGTCGATCTCGGTGGTCCGGCTGATCTCCGCGGCTGCGCGGACCGGTTCGACCGGCGCGTGGTCGCCACCTTGGGCATCGAGCAGGATCCGCATGGCCGCCATCGTAGTGGCCACGCGCGCGCTTGGCTACGTCGCGTCGCCACCGGAGCGGCCGTAGCCCGCGTCGCCCTCGGTCAGCGCCGCGGGTTCGGACTCCTCGGACGACCACAACCACGCCGGCGCCAAGCCCAGTCGCTGCAGCTGCGCCTTGACCCACGCGCGATCGAAGAGCATCGCGAAGCGTCGTCGCAGCGTCACCGCCTTGCTCGCCGACAGCCGCAGCCACTCGAACAGCGGCCCTGGCGGGCCCCCGGCCGGCTGCGGTTGCGCTGGGGCGATGGGAAACTCGGCGTGGACCAGCGCGCCCTCGGCGACGAAGCGAGCCTGCGGCGAGAGGTCCTCGAGCAGATCTTTCATCGGTCGGTTGGTCGCGAGGAACTCGGTGCGGAAGCGCTTGACCTCGCGCGCGGCGGCGGCGGCGATGAGGTGCTGCAGCAGACGCCGGCCCAGGCCGCGGCCCTGCAGCGCGTCGAGCACCGCGACCGCGGGCTCGGCGACCTCGGGCTCGTCGGGCAACCGCACGAAGCGACCCACCGCGACGCCCTCGCCCTCGGTGCCGTCGGGCAGCAGGCGCGCGATGCCGACGGCGTAGTGGTCCCAGCCGTCGACCTCGGTCAGGTAGCGCAGCTCGGCGTCGGTGAAGCGGCTCTTCGCGGTGAAGAAGCGCAGGTACTGCGACTCGGGCGACAGCCGCGCGAGCCCCTCGGCGATGCGCGCCTTGTCGTCGGGCCGCAGCGGTCGCATGCGGAAGCACTCGCCGCTGGGCAGCGAGAAGTCCTCGGTCCACGCGTCCGACCCGGGTTGCGGCGTCGTGGTCATGGTCGCGCGCGCCAGCGTAGCACCGCCGCAGCGGCGCGCGGCTGCTGCTAGACTGGCGCGCAGCCCATGCCCGTGCGACTGACCCCGGCCCAGGCAGCCGCGATCGCCGACGACTACCGCGCGCGGCTGCAGCAGTGCGTGCCGTGGTCGCCGGCGGTGAAGTGGGAACCCAAGCTCAACTTCATCGGCGACACCTACGAGGTGTTGGAGCTGTTCCCCGGCGTGGTCGCGTCCGACGATCCGGTCGACCGCTTGCAACCCGGCCAGTTCGTCGACTCGCCCGGCGGTCGCTTTCGCTACTGCGTGCGATTGCATCGCGCCGCTCACCCGCTGCTGACCTGGTGGGGCGCCGAGGTCGGCACGGTCGTGTTCGACAGCGACGTCATCATCCCCGCGCTGTACCAGGCGAAGGAGGATCTGCAGCCGGGCGAGCCGCGCTGGAACGAGGCGCCGTGGATGTCGCTGACGCCCGGCGAGATCCTCACCCTGCGCCCGGGCACGCGCCTGGCCAAGGGCAAGGTCGTGATCGCAGGCCTGGGTCTGGGCCACCAGCTCATCGAGGTGTGCAAGCGGCTGCAGGTCAAGCGCGTGGTCGTCGTCGAGATCGATCAGGAGCTGGTCGACTGGATGATGCCGGCGCTGCGGCCTCACCTGCGCAAGCCCGTCGACGTGATCGTGGGCGACGCGTTCACCGAGATCCCCAAGCTCACCGCCGACATCGCACTGGTCGACACGTTCCCCGGCTATGGCGACGGCTTCCGCGTGGTCGAGCAGCTGGCGCGCCGCAGCCCCGGCATCAAGCGCTTCTGGGGCTGGGGCACCTCCGAGATGACCGGGCTGGGCCAGCGCGAGCGCTGAGAGGCCGACGGCGGCTGCCGACGGGCGCTCGTCGGGGTGCGACCGGCACCGCAGGGGTCCCGTGACCGGCTTGGCCGGACACCGGCACAGGACGCGGAGCTTCCGCTTCCCAGCACTGCGCGTGCGCGGTCAGCCGGCCTGCACGAGCCCGCGCACGGTGTCGTAGTGGCTGGCCTCGACCTCGCCCATGCGCACGCAGCGGATGCGCTGCTCGGCGTCGACGAAGAGGTGGATCGGCAGCGCGCTGTTCTCGTCGAGCCCGATCGACTTCAGCCACGGACCGAGCACGCTCTCGTCCTTGATGCGCAGGCCCTCGGGCGTGCCGGGGTGGGCCTTGCGAAAGCTCGCGACGGTGGCGTCGTCGGCATCGACCGACAGGAACATCAGCTCGATCGGCAGGTGATCGGCGGCGAAGCGCTCGCGCAGGCCCGCGAGCATCGGCAGCTCCTGCACGCACGGCTTACACCACGTCGCCCACACGTTGATCCAACGCCACCCGCCGGCCTTGGCCGGCGCGGCACCAGCGAGCTCGGGCATGACCATCGCGCGGGCGCTGGCCGCGGGCGCGTGCGTGTCACAGAAGCCCTCGATGTCGATCTTGGGCGCCTTGGCGACCACGGCGTCGACCCGGCCACCGCCGGGCTTGGGTGCAGGCACATCGCCGCCATCGCACGCGAGCGCGAGCAACACCAAAGAGCACAGCGAGCGCGCGTTCACAGCCGGCAATCGATCCACGCCACGAAGGCGCTGCGGTTGATGTCCTTGGGCTTGCACTTGTCGGCGCCGCCGCTGCGGTCCCACGCGCAGAAGTCCTGCGCCAGCTGGGCGTACTCCTCGCCCAGCCACAGCAGGCCGACCTCGCGATCGAGCGCGGGGTCGGCAAAGTTCTTGCGCAGGTGCGCCATGACCGAGTCGGCACGCTTCTGCGACAGCTCGCGGTTGTGATCGGTGCTGCCGTCGGGCGAGCTGCGCGCGACCACGAAGAAGTAGCTCGCACCACCCTGCGCCGCGAAGATCTTGTCGAGCAGCGCGGTGTCGGCGGGATCGAGCTCGGCCGAGTCCTTGTCGAACTGGATGATGCCGGCCTTCTTCTGCAGCGGCAGGAACAGCGCGTTGAAGTCGTCGCCGGTCATGGTCGCGACGCTCTTGGCCTGCACCGGCTGACAGCCGCGGACCTCGCCGGTGCCGAGCAGGCCGCAGCTCTTGAGCACGCGCCGCAGGATCTTGCGCAGATCACCGTTGCAGTAGCCCTCGTCGGCCGCGGCCGCGACCGCGACCTTGCCTTCGTCGTCGGCGTCCTCGGCCGCGAGCTCGCCGGACTCGATCCGCGCGAGCCGCTTGCCCGCACCCGAGACCCAGGTACCGGCCATCAGCGTCGGCACGCCCGCGATCGCGATCCCCAACACCACGCGCAACGCCATCGGATTCATGGCTCACCTCCACGACGCTCGAGCAATCGCGTCAGGCTGTAGTCGAGTCCGAGATCGGTGTCCTCGGGGCAGAGCTTGGTGCCGCCCACGTACAGCTGCGGCGTGAGCACCGGCAGCTCGTGGTCGACGGCCCAGCGCAGCCCGCGGTTGAGCCGCTGCTGGATCGCGGCCGAACCCACGCACGCGCCCAGCTCGGGGAAGCGCTCGACCACCAGCGACTTGGCCGCGTTGGGATCGGCCTTCGCGGCCTCGCGGATGCGCTCCTGCTGCTCGAAGGCCCAGTCGATCACGGCCTTGGTCGAGGGGCCCTTGCCCTCGCTCGCGCACAGGATGGCCTCGCTGATCGTGCACGCGCCGGGGTGCACCGCGCCCTCGACCATCCAGTTGCACGCCTCCTCGAGCGGGAACAGCACCGCCAGTCGATGCAGCTTGCGATCGAGGCCCGACGCCGCGAGGCGGCGATCGAAGCCGCGGCACGCCGGGCACAGCGGATCGAACACCTCGATCGCCGGCGGCGCGCCGTCGTTGGCATCGAGCGCGACCATGACCCCGCCGGGATCCTGGGTGTCGCGCAGCTTGCCGCACGTCCCGACGTAGCGCGAGTAGTCGGGCATCAGCGTCACGTAGGCGAGGATCGGCACCGCCACGAACGTGCCCAGCTGCACCAGCCCCAGCCCCCAGATGGCGCCGGCCGAGGGCTGCGGGCCCTCGTCGCCGCCATCGTCGGTCGGCCGCCGCAGCGACGCGAACGCGAGCCCCGCGGCCAGCACCGTCACCAGCGACGAGCCGTAGATCCCGATGCAGACCTTGCACGCGGCATCGAGCTCGAACAACGCGATCGCGCCCATCACCGCCGAGGCGATCACCGGGATCCATGCGCACGCGAACAGCAGCGCCGCCGACGATCGTCGTCCGCGCCCGCGGCGACCGAACAGATCGATCGCGCGGAAGGCCAGGAACGCGAACACGCCCATGGCCGGCAGCGACACCGGCACGCCGCCCCACACCACGGCGCGCAGCACCGAGGAGTACGGACTCATCATCGTGACCTGGCAGCCGAGCGACTCGCCCGGTGCAGCCTCGGCGTGTTGGCCGGGGATGAAGGAGCAGTGCAGCTGGTGCTCCTGCCGATCGAGGTGTTGCGCGAAGTCGAAGGTCGACACCGACGCGAACACCAGTCCGGCGAGGCAGGCCAGCAGCAGGATCGCGACGTGGATGCGTCCGGGCATGGGTTGCGGCGACATGATAGCGATCCGAGCCCGCAGGTGGGCCCCGGGCGACGCCGACGCGTCGCGTGTCGCGATGGTTCCCGTGATCACGGGAATTCCGCCGCCAGGGGCCGGTTTCGTGGGGAATTCGCCCCTTGGACGGCGTCAGCTGCGCGTAAACAACGAGATCTGCCCGGCCCCGACCTCGCCCGGCCACTCGGGCAACGTACCCACGGCGACGCGCGCGGCGATCATGCCGAACAGCTCGCGGCACAGCGCTGGCACCTCGCGATCGTCGGGGGTGTGCACGAACACGTGCGGTCGCAGGCCCGCGGTGATCCACGTCGCGATGCGATCGGCCCAGTGCACGAAGCACTCGCGGTGCGCGTCGCCATCGCGCACGACCACGATGCGCACCACCGGCATGTCCGCGGTCGCGACCACGTGCACCGGCAGTCGCGGCTTGCGTGACTGCGCCGCGCGCAGCAGCTCGTCGTGCGCGACGGCGGCGTGCAGCACCGTGGCGTCGAAGATCACGCGGTCGAGGCCGTGCTCGCGCAGCAGCGCGTCGAGCTCGCGCTGCGCCGGGCCCAGCAACAGCGCGCGGTGCCGGGGTTCGACCGCGAAGCGGCGCTCGGGCGGCAGCCGCCGCACGAACGCCGCCAACGCCGGCAGCTCGCGCGGGCCGAAGGTCGGCGGCAGCTGGATCATCGTCGGGCCCAGCCGCTCGCGCAGCGGCTCGGAAGCGCCCAGCATCGCGTCGAGCTCGCGCTCGGCTCCGCACAGCCGCCGCTCGTGCGTGATGGTGCGCGGCAGCTTGAGACAGAAGCGAAACTGCGGCCCGGTCTCGTCGCGCCAGCGCGCGAAGGTCTCACGCGCCGGCACGGCGTAGAAGGTGCTGTTGCCCTCGACCGCGTTGAACACGCTGGCGTAGTGCTGCAGGTACGCCGAAGGCCGCGCATCGGCGGGATACAGCGACCCGAGCCACGCGTCACAGCGCCACACCGGCCCACCCAGGTGCAGGGTCTCGATCGCCATCGTCGCGGTCGCGCGACAGCTTACGCTATCATCGCAGCCGTGCCGCTCGATCCCCACAAGCAATGGACGCTCGTGTGCAGCGGGCTCGTGGCCCACGCCGACGGTGTCCTCGACGGCAGCGAGTGCGAGCGACTGATGGCCGTGCTCGAAGCCACCGACGATCTCGAGGGCGAGGAGTACGGCGCGTGGATGGCCGCGATCGCGGACCCCAAGCGCCTCGAGGAGTTGATGACGCTGCTGCCACCGCCGCCGACCGAGCAGCACCGCGATCTGCTCGAGAACGCGTGGGTGATGGCGGTGGTCGATGGCCAGCGCACGCCCGAGGAGGGCGCGATGCTGGAGCGGCTGGCGGCGCGCATGGGCGTGGAGCCGATGCAGCTCGACTACTGGCGCGAGGCCTGGACGCGCACCGAAGAGGAGTTCGCCACCGCGGTCGCGAGCGTGCTCGCGTGGGTGCTCGGCGGCGGTGCGCCGGCGGCCGAGGCCACGCGTGGACCGGCCCACGACGCGCTGTGGGCCACGCCGTGCGAGCAGGCGCTGCGCGAGCGGCTGGTCGGTCGCGCGATGCTGCCGTGCACGCGCGACGAGGCCGCGGCACCGCTGTCGAGCCTGCCGCGCGCGCGCCGGGCCGCCGCGCTGCAGCGTTCGGTCGTCGCGATCGCGAAGCTGCCGCGCCCGACCGAGGCCCGCGCGCGGCTGGTCGATCTGGCCTGGGCCAGCTCCGTCTCCGCCGAGCTCGTGGACCGCTGGTTCCGCTGAGCGCGCCGCCGCCGCGCATCGCGCGCCGTGCGTTGCGCCCTCCGCAATTCGCCTGACTCGAAGGATTTCGGGCGGTTGGGTGGCCTTTCGGCGCCCTGCAGGGTCGAGTATGACCATGGGCGTCCAAGGGGGTGGATGTATGCAACGGTATTCGAAGCACCTGAACGCGGGCTGGGTCCTGGGCGCGACGCTGGTCGCCGTGGGCTGCGGCGACGCACCCGAGGCCCAGGGCGCCTCGCAGTCGGCCTCGATCGGCTCGGCCGAGACCTCGGGCGCGTCGGCGAGCGACACGGACGCGACCGCGTCGGTGACCGACGGCGCCGACAGCTCGAGCAGCAGCACCGGTGAGAGCGACAGCATGACCGCGGGCTCGTCGTCGTCGGGCGGCGCCGAGGAATCGTCGTCGGGCGGCCCGAGCTGCGAGCAGGCCGGCCACCAGTTCATGCTCGAGCCTTCACCGCCCAACGTCATGCTGGTGCTCGACAAGTCGCGCAGCATGTCGAACGTCTGGGATCACGACAACGACCCCAACACGCCCGAGATCTCGCGCTGGAACAGCCTCTACAACGTGGTCGAGGCGCTGACCGCCGACTTCGGCGATCGCATCCACTTCGGCGCGCAGCTGTTCCCGTCGGCCGACGCGTACCTCGACGAGCCCACCAACGTGTTCTCGTGCCTGGTCAACCCCGATCCCGAGGTGGCGGTCGGTGCCGGCACCGGCCCGGCCATCCTCGCGGCCATGCCGCCGGCGGGCGACTTCTCGATCTCCGGCGGCACGCCCACGACCGCGGGCCTGCAGAGCGCGCTCGCCCACCTGACCGCGATCGACGGCGATGCGCCGCGCGCCATCTTGCTCATCACCGACGGCGCCGCGAATTGCAGCCCCGACGAGGCGCCCGAAGACACGCTGTTCGTCTACGACGAGGCCGTGCCCGCGACCGTCGCGTCGGCGTTCGAGGACCACGCGATCCCGACCTACGTCGTGGGCATCAACATCCTCGACGAGCTCGGCACCAAGCCCGCCGTGAACCCCTACGAGGCGCTCACGACCGTGTCCGACGCGGGCGGCGTCCCGGCCCAGGGCGCCGACAACTTCTACAACAACTTCAACGAAATCGAGCTGACCGCGGCGCTCGAGGCCGTGGCCAACAAGATCGAGTGCACCGTCAGCCTGCCCGACGAGCCGCAGTACCCCGACCTCGTCGGCGTCGCGGTCGACGGCGACAGCTGGGCGCAGGTCGACGACTGCAAGAGCGGCGACGGCTGGGCCTACACCAGCGCGGTGGGCCCGTTCAACGCGCTGCAGCTGTGCGGCGCGGCCTGTGAGCAGCTCCAAGGTGGCGGCACGGTGCAGGTGGACTACAACTGCCCCGAGTGAGCCGCCGCGATCGCGAGCCCCAAGACCCCGCGCCCCCCGCGGGGTTTTTCATGTCCGCGATCGGCGTGGTGCGCTCGCCCTTCGTCGAGGCCTTCGGCGTGCCGCGGCAGCCCGGGCTCGCGCCGGTGCGCGCCCGCGTCGAGCTCGACCCCCGCGTGATCGCGCTCGAGGCTCTGCGCGGGCTCGAGTCGGTCACGCACGTGTGGCTGCTGTTCGTGTTCCACCGCGCCGACCCGGCGCAGACGCATCCGACCGTGCGTCCGCCGCGGCTGGGCGGCAACGCGCGCATGGGCGTGCTCGCGACGCGCTCGCCGCAGCGGCCCAACCCGCTGGGCCTTTCGGTCGTGCGCCTGCTGGGCGTCGACGGGCACACGCTCACGGTCGAGGGCGTCGATCTGCTCGACGGCACGCCGGTGCTCGACGTCAAGCCCTACGTCGCCGAGGTCGACCGCATCGACGACAGCGCGGTCGGTTGGCTGCCGCCGCCCGAGCCACCGCGCGCGGTCGAGTTCGCAGCGGCGGCCGCCGCCGCGCTCGCGGCGACGCCGGAGCCGGCAGCGTTGCGCGCCGAGCTCGTCGCGCTGCTGCAGCTCGACCCGCGACCGAGCCACCGCCGCGGCGACGACGACGACCCACACGCCTACGGCATGGCCCTGGGCGCGCTCGACGTGCGCTTCGAGGTCCGCGGCGGCGTGGACGTGGTGCTCGAACTGCGCGCCCGAACCAACGACGACGGCGCCGCCTCCCCCGCAGGGGCGACGGCGCCGTGAACCCGGCGCACTGGCCGGGGTCGACTACTCGCGGGTGCCGATGAGGTCGAACTGCGAGTTCGACGCGAAGCCGCGCACCATCACGTGGATGACCGCCGGGGTCGTCAGGTCGACGACGCAGCTCTCGTTGCTGCCGGACTTGAACGGCCGGCACTCGAAGCTCTGCTGCGTGGGCTCCGAGCCGGTGCGGACGTAGAGGTCGGCGTCGCCGCTGCCGCTCATCTCGAACACGTAGCGGCCGGTCGCCAGGCGCGGGGTCGCGAAGCGGACCTCCTTGTTGCGCGCCAGCGTGCCGGACTGCTCGAGGCCCTGCCAGTCGCTGACGATGTCGTCACCGCCGCCGTTGCCGCCGCCGGGCACGAAGCTGTTGTCCTGCTCGCCCGAGACCAGCACGACCTCGTCGCTGTCGATGCCGGCCATGATCTGCTCGAACGTCTGCGGGTCGTCGCGGCGCAGCAGGCCGCGGACGATCGCCATGGTGCCGTTGGACATCTCGGCGAAGAACGACGGCATGCCGTTGGTCATCATGTCGAGGTACTTGGTGCCGTTGGGATCGTCGGCGTTGATGTCCGCGTGGGCATCGAACAGCGCCGAGTCGACGTAGGCATAGGTGTCGCAACCGTTCATGAACACGATCGCGTACTGGCCCGCGGTCCAGTGGCCCTTGCGCGCCAGCGCGCGGATGTTCGCGCCCAGGCCGGCGTGGCCGTTGTAGACGATGAAGTCCGCGCGGGTCGACAGCTCGCCGTAGCGCGCGTCGAAGCTGGCACCGGCCTGGCGCACGTTGTCGACCAGCAGCGCCGTGATCTGCACGCGGCGGCCGTCGGCCATGGTCGTGGTCCAGGTGACGTCGGGCATGGCCACGCCGGGGCTGCTGGGCACGTTGGCCGGCATCGAGGTCGCGCCGGCGCCGAGCTCGGCCTTGACCGCGCGGTTGAACTTGTTGAACGCCGAGATGCCGGCGTCGCTGTTGCTGGTCGCGCCGTCCTCGTACTTGCCGAACACCGCGACCACCTGCAGCAGGTCGTCTTCCCAGACCTTGTCGTACTCGGGGTACTTGCCGCTGGTGTTGACGGAGCTGACGCTCACCGTCGCGGTCGTGTGCACGACGTCCGCGTCCGCGAGGCTGCAACCGCTGCGCTCGGGGCGGTAGTAGTACCACATGTTGCCCGACTCGACCTCGTGCGCGCCGAAGTCGACGCAGCTGTGCGAGTACTTCTGCGTGAACGACTCGAAGCCCGAGAAGCTCGCGTCGCGCGGCAGCACGAGGTCGTAGTGCTGCGGCACGGAGGTCTTGTGGCCCCACGCGACCGGGATGCGCGCGTGGTAGTCGATGCGGACCATGTCACCCTCGGTGCGGGTGCGGACGTTGGTCAGCTCGAGCTGGTCGAGGCGCGCGAGCGAGTTGTCGCCGTTGAGGTGACCGATCAAGTAGAAGAGCTGGCTCTCGATGGTGTTGCTCGCGCCGAACGACGAGTCGGCCAGCAGCGTGCCGTCGAACTCGAAGTCGACGATGATGGCCTCGACGCTGGCGTCGGCCTTGCCGGAGATCCCACCCTTTTGGTAGTCGCCGGCCTGCAGCTCCAGGGTCGCGCCGTCCTCGGCGTCGACGCAGGCGGTCAGCGAGAGCAGGGCGGATGCGAACAGGGTGCTGCGCTTCATGGGTTGGACCTCGACCTCGGGCGGCCCTCTTCCACGCGCAGTGCCACATGTAGGACATGTAGACTCGCTTGGAATTCCGGGGACTTCCACGGGTAGGCCGGCCGGGATCGCGTGGGGGCGCGGCGGCGGTTGCCGGCTAGTTCGCTAGCCGGTCGGCGCGCCTATGCTCCCGCGGTGCTGCCCCGCCTCGCCGCGATCGCGCTCCTGTGCTCGTGCACCCTGGCCCCGCCGTCCGCGACGCGACCGACCGCGCCCACGCCGAGCACGGCACCGGCCGAGCCCGACCCGCAGTCGCAGGCGATGGCACGGCGGCTCACCGCACTCGATCGCCGCATCGACGCCGAGCGCACGCGGCTGGGGATCCCGGGACTGGCGCTGGTGATCGTGCGCGACGGCGAGATCGTGCACAGCCGCGGCTACGGCACCCGCGTGGCCGCGCGCGACGAACCCGTGGGCGCCGACACCATGTTCGCGATCGGCTCGACGACCAAGGCCTTCACCGCGATGCTGGTGATGATGGCGGTCGAGGCGGGCAAGCTCGCACTCGACGATCACCCGCGTCGATGTCTGCCGGGCTTCAAGCTCGCGCGTGCGTCCAACGACGCGCAGGTCACCGTCCGCGATCTGCTCACGCACAGCACCGGTCTGCCGACCGCCGATCTCGCGTGGGCCACCGGCGCGCTCAGCCGCGACGAGCTGGTCGCGCTGCTGGGCGAGATCGAACCGGTCGCGGAGGTTCGTCAGGCGTTCCACTACCAGAACCTCGCCTACGTCGCCGCGGGCGAGTGCGCCGCGAAGGCGCTGGGCGGCAGCTACGACGCGTTGCTGCGCGAGCGCATCCTGCAGCCGCTGGGCATGGACGGCGCGACGCTGCGGGTCGCGACGATGCAGGCGATCGCCGACGCCGCGCACGGCCACCACAGAGATGGCGACGGGCGCGTGCGCGAGGTGCCGATGCGGGTGCTCGATGCGGTCGCGCCCGCGGGTGGCCTCAACGCCTCCGCCGCGATGCTGGGGCACTGGCTGCAGCTGCTGCTCGCGCAGGGCCGCTGGCACACGCGCACGCTGCTGTCGCCCGAGTCGTTCGCGACCATGATCGCGCCGCAGTTTCCCTCGGGGCCGGGCCTCGACTACGCGCTGGGCTGGGTCCGCACCGCGCACAAGGGCCACGCCATGCTCACGCACACCGGTGGCATCGATGGCTTCTCCGCGCTGGTGACGTTCGTGCCCGAGCGCGGCCTGGGCTTCGCGTTGTTGGCCAACGTCGATCACGGCGACATCCACGGCTTCGTCAGCCACGAGGTGCTGGCGTTGCTCGAGCCCGAGCGCGCGCAGCACGAACCCAGCGTGCCGCCGCTCGCCGAGGCCGGCACCTACGGCCTGCTCGGTGGCTTCAAGGTCGAGGTCGTCGCGGTCGGCGACGGCATCGCGCTGGAGGTGCCGGGGCAGCCGCGTTATCCGCTCGAGCCCATCGAGGGCCGGCGCTACCGCCTGGGCGCACCGGCACCGGAGGGCTTCTTCGCCGGCTTCGCCGAGACCGAGGCCGGCGTGCGCGAGCTGCTGCTCGAGCAACCCTTCGGCAACATGCGCCTGGGCTACCTCGACGCCGCGACCCTGCGCGACGCCGCGACCGCGTCGCCACCGGCGTCGCTGCGCGCACTGCTGGGCCGCTACGCGGCGAGCGGCGGCGAGCTGCACGTGGAGCTGGCCGCCAGCGAGGGCGCGCTGGTGCTGCGTGCTCCGGGCCAACCGCCGGTGCCGCTGAGCGAGCAATCGACCGATCACCTGGCGCTGGTCGGCGCGCCCGAGAGCTTCTGGGTCGAGCCGATCCGCGACCGTCGCGGGCGCGTCACCGCGATCGTGCTGCACCAACCCTCCGGCGACGTGCAGCTGCGATCGACCGGCACGACCGCGCCGCCGGAGCTGCCGCTCGCCACGCTGCTGGCCGCGCGCGCCCGCGCCCACGGCAGCGCCGCGTTGGCGCGGCACCGCAACCTCCGCACCGTCAGCGAGCTGCACTTCGTGCACCAAGGTCTGCGCGGCCGCGCCGTGACCCTGCGCGCCGCACCGCAGCAGTGGCTCGACGACGTGCAGGTGCTGGCGTTCGGTCGCGAGATCGCCAGGCTCCGCGTCGGCGTCGATCAGCGGCCGTGGCAGTCGACCTCGCTCGATCCAACCGCGCCGCTGGGCCCGCGCGAGGCCGATGCCATCGCGCTCGACGCCGCGTTCGACGGCTTCGCCGCGCGCGTTCCCGATGGCACCACCGCGACGGTGTGGCGCAGCGACGTGATCGACGACCGACCGGTCGTGGTCGTGCGATTCGTGACCGACTGGGGCGCGGTCGTGCTCGACAGCTACGACGCCAAGAGCTTTCGTCTGCGCCGCCGCGAGCTCGACCTGCCCACCGACACGCCGGGGCAGCGGCTGCAGGAGACCCGCGACTACGACGACTGGCGCGTGCACGGCGGCGTCGCGCTGCCGCACCGCACGACGGTCACGTCGCTGCAGGGCACGGTGGTCTCGACCCTGCGCGAGGTCGCATTCGACGTCGAGCTGGCGCCGCGGGTCTTCGCGCCGCCGCCGTGACGCGACGAGAGCCTGTCAGCATCCGCGGACAGGCGCTCAGTCCTGCGTGTCGGGCTTGCGGAACCGCGGCTGCCGCTTGGGCGGGCGACCGATCGCGACGTCGTCCTTGAAGATGACCTCGTCGGTCAGGCGGCCCTCGTCGTCGAAGAAGCGCCACGCGCCCTGCTTCTTGTCGTTCTGCCACTGGCCCACGGCCTGGCGCTTGCCCTTGTCGTTCCAGTACTCGGCCTTGCCGTCGCGGACGTCGTCGCGATACTGCTCGATGGATTCGCGCTCGCCGTTGGCGAAGAACGCCTCCCACTCACCTTGTTTGTCGCCGCGCTTGTACTCGCCTTCGAGCTTGCGCTGGCCGTCGTCGTACCACCAGCGCCACACGCCCTGGCGGTGATTGTCCCAGTACTCGCCTTCGACGCGCTTCTGTCCGTTGCGCCACCACGCCTGGAACTCGCCCTCGCGCTTGTCGTCGCGCCACTCGATCTCTTCCTTGGGATCGCCCGAGGCGTAGAACTCGTCCCAGCGGCCCTGCTTCTTGCCCGCGACGTACTCGCCCTGCAGCGCCACGCGGGCGCCGGTGGCGTCGTGCCACTTGCGATAGGAGCCGTCGCGCTTGTGCGACGCATTCTCGCACCACGCCTCGGCCCCCGCCGGCGGCGCGGCGCCGACCAGCGTCGCGCCGGTGATGCACGCGAAGCCCTCCGGCGCGGCCGGAGCCGCCTGCTCGACGCCGCTGACCCACTGCGCGCGCGCGCTCTCCTTGCCGGTGGCGTCGAAGCTGACGAAGGTGCCGTTCTTCTTGCCGGCCTGGAACGTGCCCTCGAGGCTCTTGCTGCCGTCCTCGCGGTACGCCACGTAGGCGCCCTCTTCGAGGTCGTCGCGGAACTCGATCTCCTCGCGGACCTTGCCGTTGGCGTAGTACTCGATCCAGCGCCCCTGCTTCTTGCCGTCGCGGTAGTCGCCTTCTTCGGTCTTGCTGCCGTCGTCCCGGAAGCGGGTCCAGTGGCCGCTCTTTTCGTCGTCGCTGTATTCGCCCGACTCCGCGGTCTTGCCGTTTTCGTACCAGCTGGTCGCGGCGCCGTGGCGCTTGCCCTGGCGATACTCCTGCTCCTGCCACGGCTTGCCGCTGGCGTCGAACCATCGCGTCCAACGGCCGTGCCGCAGGCTGTGGCCGTCGACGACGATCTCGCACCATTGCTCGTGGCCGGCCGGCGGCGCGGCGCCCTTGCCACTGCCACCGTCGGGGCACGCGATGCTCGGCGGCGCCGGCGTGTCGACCTTGGCTTCGGCCTTCGCCTCGGTCTTGGCCTCCGCCTTCGCCTCGGCCTTCGCCGGCTCGGGCGCAGGCTCGGCCTTGGCGGGGGCGTCCGCGGCGGGCTCCTCCTTCTTGCCGGTGAGCTTGTCGCAGCCGGGACCCAGCAGCGCGACGGCGACGAGGCCCAGGGTTGCAATCGCGACGGTGCGCATGGTGGTTCAGCCTCCGCAGGTCGTGGGCACGCTCGGCAACACGTGGGCGGAGAAGCCCAGGCCCAGATCGTAGGCCGGCATGCCCATCAGATCCGAGCAGCGCTGCGAGGGGTTGATGCCGAGCAGCAGATCCTGCAACGGCACCGAGCCGGCCGGGCACGCGCCACAGTTCGGATTCATGGTCGCGGGATTGCACTTGCCCAGGCACGAGCACAGCGCGGCGGCTTCGTCCTGCAGCAGGCAGCCGGTGAGATAGCCGGCGATGGCGGTGCCGTCGGACGAAGCGGTCAGCTCGGCCTCGACCGCGCGCACCGGCACGGCGTCGGGCGTGCCGGGATCCTCGGTGCAATTGAACGTGGTGCCGTCGGTGTCCTGCGCGTAGATGTACACCAGCACCTCGGGCGGCAGCATCATCGTGTAGCTGCCGCCGCTGCTGCTGCCGCCGGGCGCGGCCGCGCTGCAGGTCTCGCCGTCGTCGGTCGGAACCCACAGCGCCGCGGCGGCGTCGTAGGTGATGTCGATGAGATCGGTCTGCGAGGTGGGCTCGGCGCACAGCGACGCCGCGTCGCCGCCGACGCCCGAGCGGATGCCGACCTGCGCGGTGCCACCGGCGTCGTCGCGCGCGGCGACCTCGAACATGATGTTGAGCTTGAAGTTGTCGACGTCGGAGTTCCAGGTGTCCTCGAGCAGGTTGGCCTGGAAGGCGTCGCCGTCGGCGTCGCCGAGGATCTGGATGTCGATGCACTCGAAGCGGTAGGCCGCCGGGATCGCCACGTCGCCGCCGGACGAATCCGCACCGCCGGAACTGCCGCTCACGGTCGCGTCGGAGGCGGTCCCGCTGGCGCTGCCGCTGTCGGACTGCGTCGGCAGCACGTTGCCCTCGTCGCCGCCCTCGTCCGCGGGGCACGCGACGCCGCCGAGCAGCAGCGCGAGCAACGTGGCGGGAAGATGCGTGGCGGCGGGGCCGTGGGTCTGTCGCATGGCTGCAGAGGGTATCAGGCGCACGCAGGCGCGCCAACGACGGCTGCCGCCGCTGTGGTAGCGTCCGCGGCCATGCCTGGCCCCGCAGCACGACCGTTGGCCCGACGTCGCACGACCGCGCGCCGCTTCGCATTCGTGCTCACCGCGAGCACGCCCGCGCTCGCGCATGCGGGCGGCTTCGAGATCCCCGACACCGGCGCGCGCTCGGTCGGTCGCGGTGGCGCGATGGCGGCGGGCGTCGAGGATCTCACCGCGCTGCACTACAACCCCGCGGCGCTGGCGAAGCAGCGCGGCACGACGTTCCTCTACAACCACAACCTCGCGTTCCACCGCGCCAGCTTCGAGCGCGCGCCGCTGTCCGCCGAGGTCTGGGGCGTCGACCGCAGCTTCTCGCGCGTCGAGGATCGCAAGAAGGTGTTCCCGCTGGGTCTGTTCGCGGTGGTCGCGAGCGACTTCGGGCTGAAGAACTGGACCTTCGCCGCCGGCATCTACGGCCCCTCGGCGGTGGGCAAGCACGAGTACCCGGCCTACGGGCCGCAGTCGTTCCAGCTCACGCGCATGGACATCCTGCTGGCGTACTACAACCTCGCGGCGGCGTGGAAGTGGCGCGACGTCTTCGGCATCGGTGTCACGGTGCAGTGGGTCGACCTCGTGCAGATGCGCTACGCGCTGGTGGTCGACTCCGCCGCGGTCGCGAATCTCCACGCCGATCCCGATCCCAACAGCACCCAGCTCGAGACCGAGCTGCGATTGAAGGACCACACCGCCGCGACCGCATTGGTGGGGCTGTGGGGCAAGCCGCACCGCCGCATCGAGCTGGGCCTGTCCAGCCGCGTGATCCCGGTGTTCCTCAAGGCCAAGGGCGGCGTCGCGGTCGACAAGCCCACGCTGGTGACGCGCGACATCGCGGTCAAGATGCCGCTGGTGCTGCCGGCGACGCTGCGCGCCGGCATTCGCTACGTGCACGACGTCGGCGAGGGCGCGGCGCGCCGGCGGTGGTTCGACCTCGAGCTCGACGCGGTCTACGAGAACTGGAGCTCGATCAAGGCCTTCGAGCTCGACTTCGACGGTGCGATCAGCGGTCAGGAGCTGACCGACCTGCGCATCGCCAAGAACTGGCGCGACACCGTGTCGGTGCGTTTGGGCAGCGACATCTACGCGTTGCCGCCGTACCTGACGGTGCGGCTGGGCGCGCTCTACGAGAGCCCGACGCAGACCAACGCGTACTCGCACCTCGACTTCCCCGCGTTCACGCGCGGAGGCTTCGGCGCGGGCCTGTCGGCGGGCGCCAAGGGCGTCTACGCCACGGTCGGGTACATGCACATCGTGCAGCAGACGCGCCAGATCGGCGAATCGGCGGCCAAGGTGTTCCAGCAACGGCCGCTCGCGCCGTGCCCCGCGGAGTGCGGCGGGCTCTCGGGTGTGCCCGCGAATGCCGGCCGCTTCCGCTCGAGCTTCGACATGCTCAACCTCGGCATCGAGTTTTGCTTCGCGGAGCTGCTCGCGGGACGCAAGCGCGGCCGCGGGGCAGCCGACCGCAAGCGTGGACCGGCCCCGCCGACGCCCCAGACCGAACCCGCAGCGTCGCCGGCTGCGGGAGATCTCGCCCCGCAGGCACCGTCGGGCGAGCCGGCGGGGAATTCCGCGACGCCGGACGATGCCGGCGATCCGACCGCGCCCGCGAGCGACCAGGACGCGACCGGCGAAACCGACGCGGCGCCGTCCGACGACGGCTCTGCGCCCGCATCCGAGCCCGCCGCGCCGCCGACGCACGTCGCCGAGCCGTCGCAGCCGAGCTGACGTTGCGACCGGATCGGGCCGCCCCACGCGAATCGAATCCCACCAGCGCGGGCGCGTGATTGCGCTGACGGCTGCGCAGCAATCGTGCTACTGCATTGGCCGTGAGTACGTCCCTCGAGACCCTCGTGTCCCAGATGACGGTGTCGGAGTTGGCCCAGCGGAGTGGGATCAGCGTCGGCACCTTGGTCGAACTCGCGTTTGGTAGTCGCGGCGCTGCGACACCGACGCGGAGCCCCGCAGCCGCGGGCGGGCGCAAGCGGGGTCGCAAGCCCAAGGCCGCCGCAGCCAAGCCGGCGAAGGCCGCGGCCAAGGCCGCGCCGAAGGCCGAGGCGAGCAAGCCCAGCAAGGCCGGCGTCGACACGCGCGCGCCCTCGGGCCGCGCGAAGTACGACGAAGCCGTGCTCGCGGCGATCAAGGGCGCCAAGGGCCGCGTGAAGGCCGGCGATTTGCGCAAGAAGGTCGGCGGTACGCCGCTGCAGATCCGCACCGCGCTGCATCGCCTGCTGACCGAAGGCAAGATCAAGTCGCAGGGCAAGGCCCGCGGCACGACCTATTCGGGGTAGCGCGCACGCGTGCGCACGGGGTCGCGACGGTCCTGTCGCGACCTCGAATCAACACTTGGCGTAGCAACCCGAGTAGCAGCGATCGTCGAGCGGCGTCGCACGTTCGCGGCAGCGCTTGGCGCACCGCAACGCGCAGCGAGCATGGTCGCCGCCTTGCCACGGCGGGTGGCCGCGGCGATACCAGGTCTGCTTCGCCGCGGCGGCGATGTCGGGGCTGCGCGGATCCGAAGCGAGCCGCGTGAGCCACCACGTGCAGTAGCCCATCGTCGAATCGCAGCCGTCGTCGAGCAGCGCCGCGGCCAGCAGGGCGCGCAACGCCTCGCCGTGGGCGCGCCGCAGCGCCTCGGCGTCCAGGCCGGGCAGCGGGCCCCCGTCGGCGTCGGCCGCCCACGCGCGACCGCCCTCGAGAAAATCGATCACCTTCGGCCCGGGGACGTCGCCGTACAGCGACGCGAGCACGTCGTCGAGCAGCGTCGCGGTCGCGACCTGCCCTGCGACGGTGTCGGGATAGCTGACTGCAATGTCGCGCAGCGGCTGCGCCGAGGCGTCGATCTGACGCGCGCGATCGTAGCGATGCAGCGCCACGACCTCGCGCCACATGCCGAGGCTGTCGTCGTCACCGTGCTGTTCGAGATAGCGCGCCAGCGGTTCGATGTCGTCGGCGCCACGCCAGCTCGCGACCGCCTCCGCCAGTGCCGGATCGACCGCGGCCGCGACCGCGCCCGGCGGCGGTGGTGGCACCGCGGGCGCTGCGGCGCTGCGGCACGCAGCCACGAGCAACCACGCGGCCAACACACTGCGGCGCGCGGGTGCGCCCGCGCTCGCTCCAGGCTCGGCGTCGGCCATCACCAGGCAGCATCGGCAGGCGGCGCGCTGGGCTTGGGCGCGGGCCCGCGGCGCCGCCGCGCCGGCCGGAGCGCGGACGCGGCGTGCTACGCTCGGCCGCCGTGTCGACGTCGATGGCCGCGCACAGACCCTGCCCGCACTGCGGCCAGAGCCACGCCGCCACGATCCTGCGCTGCCCCGAGACCGACATGGTGCTGCCGCTCGAGGGCCGCCGCCTCGACGGCCGATTCGTGCTGCAGCGCTGCATCGGCCGCGGCGGCATGGCCTCGGTGTGGCTCGCGCGCAACGAACGCGTCGATCGCGACGTCGCGATCAAGCTCATTCGGCCCGAGGTCGCACGCGACGACGAGCTGGTCGCGCGATTCCGGGCCGAGGCCCGCGCCGCCGGTCGCATCGGCCACGCCAACATCTGCGACATCCTCGATTCGGGCCGCTCGCCGATCGGGCCGTACATCGTGATGGAGCGGCTGCGCGGTCGCAGCCTCGGTGAGCTGCTCGCCGGCGGCCAGCGCCTGGAACCGCAGCTGGCGGTGACGCTGGTGCGCGACGCGCTGGCCGGCCTGGCCGCGGCCCACCGCGCCGGCATCGTCCATCGCGACCTCAAGCCCGAGAACCTGTTCCTGCACTGCCCCGACGGCGGCGAGCCGCTGGTCAAGCTGATGGACTTCGGCGTCGCGAAGTTCACCGACGGCACCGGCGAGACGCAGACGCAGCACGGCGCGCTGCTGGGCACGCCCGAGTACATGGCGCCCGAGCAATTCCGCGGTGCCGCGCTGGCAGAGCCGCGCACCGATCTGTGGGCGATGGGTGCGATCTTGTATCGCACGCTGGGTGGTCGCAATGCATTCGGTGGACCCACGGTCGCATCGACGCTGCTGATGGTCGCGAGTGAATCGCCGGTGCCGCTGCGCGAGCTGGCGCCCGAGGTCCCCGAGGCGCTCGCGGCCATCGTCGAGCGCTGCTTGCAAAAGGATCCGGCCGAACGATTCGCCGACGCGGCCGCGCTCGACACGGCGCTGTCGCCGTGGGCGCTGCAGGGCGAGCCGCGCAGCACCGCGCTGGCCGAGCTGCGCGCCGCTGCGCTCGGCGACGAGCCGCCCGCGCCGCGCGCGGCCACCAGCGGCGACGCACTCACGCGACCGTGGGACAAGCCCGCGCCCACACGCGAGCACGCGGTGGTCGTGCCGCCGCGGCGACGCTGGCTCGGCGCGGCGGCGATCGTCGGGGTCGCAGGCGTCGTGGCCGCGATCGCGTGGCCGCGGGGCGAGCCGGCCCCCGCTCCGGTCGCGGCCGCCAACGCAGCGGAACCGACGCCGCTGGGTCACGACGATCCCGCGCTGGCAGCCCAGGCACGCACGCCGCCGCGTGCCGGCGACGACGCGCCGGCGCCCGAGCCCGGGCCGCCGGCCTCGCCGATGCCGACGATCTCGACCACCACGCCGCCGGCACCGCTGCCTGCCGAATCGCCGCCGCCGACCGCGACGACGACGGCGCCGCCGCCCGCCACGGCAGACGAGCCGTCGCCGTCGTCGCCCGCGCCGGTCGATCCCGCCGGCGTCGTGCGAGAGGGCCGCTACGTCGCGCTGCTCGAGCCCGGTCGCCCCGGCTCGCACAAGCAGGCGCACGAGCACTGCGAGGCGCTCGCGAGCGCTGGCCATCTGGGCATCCGCGGCTGGGCGCTGCCCAATCCCGCGGTGGCCACGAAGTTCGTCGGTGTCCGCGCGCTCAAGAAGGCCCGCTACTGGACCTCGGCATTGTGGCGCGGCAAGGCCCGTGCGGTCGCGCTGCCCAGCGGCCAGCAGAGCTCGCTCGACGCCGACGGCGGCCGCGCGCGGGCGCTGTGCGTCGCCCGTTGGCCGTGACGCCTGCTACTCTGGTGCCTTCGCCCTCGGGAGGATTGATCATGTCACGCACGCTCGTGTTGCTGTGTCTCGCGCTGTCGCTGCCCTCGGGCTGCGAGGACAAGGACGACGACAAGAACCAGAGCACCTCGGGCTCGGGCTCGAGCAGCGGCGCATGGTTGGTCGGCGACGACGGACAGATGTGGCGCATCGCCGGCGACGGCGCGGTCACGCCCTACCCCGCGCAGGCCGACGTCGATCTGCGCGCGATCGCGTGCGTCGGTCGCTCCGAGGCGTGGGTCGTGGGCGATCGCGGCACGCTGCTGTCGACCAGCGACGGCGGTGAGCACTGGCAGCAACACGCGCTGGCGATCGATCGCGACCTCGTGGCGGTGGCGGTCGGCGAGCCGGTCGGCGGCGCCGCCAAGGTCGTCGTCGCCGGCGACGGCGTGCTGCTGGGGAGCGTCGGCGACGGCAGCTTCGTGCACCTCGACGACGGCGATCACGACTGGACCGGCGTGGCGGTCGATGCCGGCGGCGCGCGGGTGCTCGCGGTCGCGGACGACGGCTCGGTGTGGCGCATGGACGAGGGCGAGCCGCTGCGGCTGGTCGCACGCTTCGAGGCGCAACCGCTGGCCGCGGTCGCGCTCTCGCCCGCCGGCGACGCGGCCGTGGTGGTCGGCGCCGCGGGCTTCGTCGCGCGCAGCCGCGATGGCGGCACCCACTGGCAGGCGGAGGCGGTGCCGACCGTGCGCGACCTGTGGGCCGCGCGGATCGACAAGCGCGGCGTCGCGGTCGTCGCGGTCGGTGACGCCGGCGCCGTGGTCCGCATCGACGAGAACGGTGCGACGGCGCAGGAGCAGCTCGACCCCGCGCTGGCCCTGCGGGCGCTGCACCTGCACGCCGGCGGTGGCGGTCACGCGGTCGGCGACGCCGGCACCGTGCTGGTCACCCACGATGCCGGCAGCAGCTGGGATGCGGTCGCGCTGCCGTCGTCGGTCGGCTTCGCCGGCGTCGACGACATCCAGCTCGGGCCCCACTGGTAGCGCGGCCGGCCGCGGCCGCTCGAGCAGCCCGGCGGCAAACCGGGCAACCCGAGAACGACGCCCTGGGCCGCCATGGCTGCGTGGCTCGGAGCTAGCCCGGCGTGACGCCGGGCTCCGAGGCCTGCACCGACCACTGCCAGTCGTCGAGCAGCACCAGCGAGTCGAACACCTGGTCGGAGGTGTCCCAGATCGCGAAGCGGATCTCCATGACCTCGCCCGGCGTGACGTTGCCGCTCATGGTCAGCCAGCCGGTGCCGCCGCCGGTCTCACCGCCGTAGTCGCAGTTGTACGTCACGGCACCGGGCGCGTCGAAGCCGGTGCCCGCGAGCTCGGCGTTGCTGACGCAGCCGTTGTACGCGACCGGCGCGCCGCACTGGCTGATGGTGCCGTCGGTGCACGCGGTGAACAGGCCATTGGCCGCCGACAGGATGTTCACGCCGACCGGCCAGGTATCCATGCCGTCGTCGTAGATCGCGATGTTCTTGTCCGCGGGATTCGCGGGCGAGCTCGAATCCACCAACGTCACGAAGAAGTCGTTGAATTCGGTGCAGACATATTCGGGGTACTCGGCCGACAGGAAATACATGTCGACCGAGAACGAATTCGCATTGGTGGGCACGCGCACGCGCAATCGCAGCATGATGGGATTCTGCGCATTGCCGTCGATCGGCGCCGGGCAGCCCGGCGCGTTGGGCAGACTGCTACCATTGGCGGTGTACCAATCGTTGGGGTATCCGCTCGAGGTGCCCATGGCCTGGCCCAGCTGGAACGCCGCGTAGGCCGGATTGGCGTCGTCGGCGTTGTCGGCCGCGCGCCCGGTCGAGAGCACCGCGAGGCGATCGCCCAGGCGATTCGCGATGGCGTTGCCGAAACCGTCGCGGATCGCCCGTGACATCGATGCCGGCAGGCCCACGCCGCTGGCGAGCGTGAACTCGCCCTCGATCACGCCCCAGATCTGGTCGGCGGGATCGGCGACGACCTCGTCGGTGAATTGGCACAGATCGATCGCCTGCGCGTACTGCAGCGGATCGGCCGAGTTGCTCATCAGCCCGGCATCGCACGCCGGCAGCGGGTTGTCGGCGGTGCCGTCGCAGTCGTCGTCGACGTCGTTGCCGTCGACCTCGAACGCGCCGGGGTTGACCAGCTCGGGGTTGGCACACGCGCGGCCCTGGTGGTCGCAGCAATCCCCGCCGCACGCGCCGAAGCCATCGCCGTCGGCGTCGGGGTTCTCGTCGGCGGCGCCGTCGCAGTTGTCGTCGAGGCCGTTGCCGCACAGCTCGTCGCCGGGCGTGACCTCGCCCTCGCACGGACCCCAGGCCGTGCCGGCGTCGTTGCACGCCTGCATGCCCGCGGCGCACACGCCGATGTCCATCGTGCCGGCCTCGCCGGTGTAGCAGGCCTGCATCGAGCCAGGCGCGCACGCGCAGCTGCCCTGGGCCTCGCAGCCGTTGCTGGCGTCGCCGTCGCAATCGCCGTAGCCGACGTTGCACGAGGGCACGCAGCTGCTGTCTTCGCAGCTCGCGGTGCCGTGCACGACGGTGTCGCACGGCGCATCGCAGCCGCCGCAGTGGGCCTCGTCGGTCGCGAGATCGACACAGGTGCCGCAGCAGGCGAAGTTGCCCGGACAGGGTTGGTCGTCGTCGCAACCCGGTGCACACACGCCGCCCTGACAGGTCGAACCCAGGGGGCAGTGCGCGTCGCTCATGCAGCCCTCGCACAAGCCATCGCCGTTGCAGTGCAGCGGCACCTTGCCCGCGGGGCAGTCGGCGTCCTCGACACAACCCACGCACGCGCCGGTCTGGGTGTCGCAGACCGACAACCCCGGCACCACGCAGTCGCCGTTGCTGGCGCAGCCGCTGCCGCCACCGGTGGTGGTGCTGTCGGCACTGCCGCCGTCCGAACCCGTGCTCGGGTCGAGCGTGTCGGTGATCGAGGTCGTCGAGTTCTCGAACCGGTCACGCCCGGTGCCGGTGCTGCACGCGCTGACCGCCAGCAGCACCGTCCCCACGCGAATCGAGCCGTGGATCGCCATGGCTACCACGGTAGGTCACCGCTGCTGCGGCGACAACCCGCGCGCGGCGACGCGGCGCGCCCCCGGGAGTCTCGCCCGTCCTCAGCGGACGCGGCGGCGACGGACGGCGACCAGGCCGAGCAGCAGCAGCGCGGCCGAGGGCACGCGGTCGCTGGGGCCGGCGACGCAGCCACAGCCACCGCCGCCGCCGCCGCCACCGTCTTGCCCGGCGGTCGTGTCGCTGCTGCCACCGCCGCTGCCTTCGCTGCCGGCGCTCGCACCGGTCGCGCTCGCGCTGGCCGAGCCCTCCGAGCCGCTCGCCGACGCGCTCGCCGACGCGCTGGCGGAACCGCCGGTGGTGTCCGCCGTGCCGCCCTCGCCGCTGCCGGAGTCGGCCGCGGTCGTGGTCGCGCCGCCGGGGCCGATCTGGACCTGCTGCGCGGGCGCGCAGGCCTCGTTGCCGGCCCAGTCGCTCGCGCACGGCGTGAGCGAGACCATCGCGTCGCCGTCCTGGCCGGGGATGATGGCGTGCAGCAGATCGCCGCCGACGAAGTGCGCGTCGATCTCGGTGGCGTCGCCGCCGTCGACCTCGACCTGCACCCACGCGCGCGT
This sequence comes from Nannocystaceae bacterium, assembly GCA_019694555.1. Classification (GTDB taxonomy): domain Bacteria; phylum Myxococcota_A; class Polyangia; order Nannocystales; family Nannocystaceae; genus Xiheibacterium. The sequence goes on along the minus strand of JAIBBS010000001.1, from coordinate 25,819 downwards.
GAGCCGTGCGCCTTCGTCGGTCACGGTGTTGTCGGTCACCGCGAAGCGCAGCGAGAACGCCTCGCCCGCCGCGATGGGCGAGCTCAGGGTCTGCACCGCGCGGAAGCCCGGCGGGGTCGTGTCCGCGGCCTGGCTCGCGGCACCCAGATAGAAGCGATCGATGGTGCCGCTTTCGCCCGAGCCGGTGACGATGTCGAGGCGGCCGTCGCCGTCGAGGTCGCCGAACTCGGCCCACAGCGACGAGTCGGCGAAGCCGGGGAACACGCCGTCGACGCGGCTGAAGTTGCCGTTGCCGTCGTTGTCGAGGTAGCGCTCCTCCGACGACAGCGCGACCACGACCGCGTCGAAGTCACCGTCGTAGTCGAAGTCGACGCAGATGACGCCGTTGTCGTCGTCGCCGGTGTTGCCGTCGACGCGCGCGCCGGTCTCGTCGGAGAACGCGCCGCTGCCGTCGTTGATCTGCAGCTGCTCGCCCATGCCGCCGCTGGCGTTGTCGACCCACAGGTCGAGGTCGCCGTCGCCGTCCACGTCGCACACGCCGGGCCCATAGTGGAGGTTGCCGGTGTTGCCGACGTCGTCGGAGGCGTCGGCGAAGGTGCCGGCGCCGTCGTTGATCCACAGGCCCAGGTGTCCCTGGTGGGTGTCGACGATGGCGTCGAGATCGAAGTCGCCGTCGACGTCGGCGAGATCGACGTCGATGGGCTGGATGCCGTCGAGCGATGGCGGCGTGGCGTCGGCGAGCTCGCTGAAGCTGCCGCTGCCGTCGTTGAGGTAGACCGCACCCGCGGGCGAGACCGGCGCGTCGGTGTCGGGGTAGCCCGCGGTCAGCAACAGATCGAGGTCGCCGTCGCCGTCGAGGTCGCCCATGCGCGCCGCGCCGGCAGTGCTGCCGTTGTCGATCGTGGTCTCGGTGAAGACGCCGGCGCCGTCGTTGACGAACAGCGAGTCCTCGCCGCCGGCCGCAGCGGGCGCGTACATGTCCGGGTCGCCGTCGCCGTCGATGTCGCCGATCGCGACCTGGCGGTGCTGGCCGACGTGACCGCCGACCGCCTCGTCGGACACGTCGGTGAAGCTGCCGGCGGGCTCGTTGCGATAGACCACCAGCGGCTCGCCGGCGCCGACCGAGAACAGCCCCTGCATGTTGGCGGTCACGACGTCGAGCTGGTGGTCGCCGTCGAGATCGGTCACACGCAGGTAGTTGGTCCAGCAGCCGTTGTTGCCGCAGCCGTTGGGCAGGTTCTGCCCGCTCTGGAACGCGGGGCTGCCGGCGTGGACCGAAGGTGCGAGGGCGAGCAACGCGAGGGCGGACGAGATCGGGACGAGGCGACGCATGGCAGGACTCCGGGTTCGCGAGGGATCAACGCTGGGGCTTGGTCGCGGGCGCGGCCGCGGCGGGCGGCTCGCTCGCCGGCGGCGTGCCGCCGTCGCCCGGGGTCCGCGCGGGCGATGTCGAGGGTGCGGTGCCGCTCGAGTCGACGCTCGTCACCTCGAACTCGATGCGGCGGTTCTTGGCGCGGTTCTCTTCGGTGTCGTTGGGGAAGTCCGGATCGTTGGCACCGCGACCCTCGGTCGTGATGCGCGATGGATCGATGCCGGCGTCGACCATGTACTTCTTGACCGCCTCGGCGCGGCGCCGCGACAGATCGAGGTTGAACTCGGGCAGACCGACGTTGTCGGTGTGACCGATGATGTTGACCTTGACCTCCGGGAACTCCTTGAGCACCGCGACGGCCTTGTCGAGCACCGGCCGCGAGATCTTGCGGATGGTGTCCTTGCGGAAGTCGAACTCGATGCCCTGGATGTTGCCGTGGAACTCCTTGACCGGCGGCGGCAGATCGTCGGGGCAGCCGTCGCCGTCCTCGAAGCCGTTCTTGGTCTCGGGCTCGAACACGCAGTCGTCGTCGGGATCGAGGAAGCCGTCGCCGTCGGTGTCCTTGACCGGGCAACCATCGGGCGCGACACCGGGCACCTCGGGGCAGGCATCGACCTTGTCGCGGAAGCCGTCGCCGTCGGAATCGGGGCAGCCGTGCGGCGCCACGCCGGCGGTGTCGGGGCACTCGTCGAGCTTGTTGAGGATGCCGTCCTTGTCGCGATCCGGATCCTCCGGCGGCGGCTTCTTCGGCGGCGGCGGCGGCGGCTTGCGGCCCAGCGTGAAGCTCAGACCCGCGAGCACCTGCACGTTGGCGGCCCCGCTGTTCTGCAGCGCCTCGGTCGAGCTGACGATGTTGCGGACGTCGATGCGCGCACCGACCACGGGCGAGAAGTTCACCTTCACGCCGCCGCCGTAGTGAAACGCCGGATCGACGTCCTTGCCCAGCACCAGCAGGTGCGAGCGCACGCCCAGCAGGCCACCGCCGGCGAGGAAGAACGGCACCACCGAGTAAAACGGCAGCTGGATCACCGCATGGGCCTGGAAGCCGTACACGAACGCGAAGTCGTTGGTCAGGTTGCGCAGCCGCGTCGGCATCGCGTTGAACTCGACCTCGGCCCCCAGCGCGCGCAACGGGAAGAACGCCGCGCGCACGCCGACGTCGGGACCCACGCGCCAAAACGGCTCGGGCGGGCGCGTGATCGGGTCGTAGAGATCGTGTTGCTCGCTGGGGATGAAGGCGCCACCGAAGACGCCGAGCTCACCGGTGTTGCGCTGCGGCGCCCAGCGACGGATCCACGGCAGCTGCTTGTAGCGCAGGCGCTTGGCCTCGCGCGAGTTGCCCTGCATCGCGTCGGTGTCGGCGGCGGGCTTGCGCCGCGCGCCGCGGGCGTGACCACGCGGCGCGGCACCGACGGTGACGCTGCCGCTGGCCTTGCCGTCGGTCCTCGCGGGTGCGGCGTCACCGGTGGGCGCGGGCTCGCTCGGCGCGGCCTCGCTCGGCGCGGGCTCGCTCGGCGACGTCGACTCTGCGGGCGCCGCGGCCGCGGTCGGCTCGATCGCTGCCCCGCGCGCGTGCACCAGCGCGGCGGACGAAGTGATCGGGACGACGCCCACGGCCCACGCAGCGAGGGAACGCTTCATCGTGCGATGTTCTATCGCATCCGAGCACCCCGACACAAACGCCGTCCGCCATCGCGATCGCGGGTGTGGCCTGCGGCACGATGCCCCGCCAGCCACCCACACCCGCGGCCCTGCAACCGCGCGGGGGCCTTCGCGCCGCGCCGGCCGTGATAGACTGACCGGCGGCCTTACCCTTGGAGGTTGTCATGCGCTCAGCTTTGCTTCGACCCGTTCGTGGCCCTGGCGGCCGTTGCTCTCGTCTCGCGCTGGCCGGTGCGCTCGCACTGGCGGCCTGCGGTGACGACGACGCCGGCGGCAGCGGCGGCAGCTCGACCACCGACGCCAGCAGCAGCAGCGGCGGCGACACCACCACCACCACCGGCGCGACCACCGAGAGCAGCTCGTCGGACGCGGGCAGCGCGAGCGCGGACAGCAGCAGCGGCACCACCGGCCCGGTCGAGGTCGTGATCTCGGGCCAGGTGCAGGACCTGCCGCTGTTCACCCCGATCGCCGACGCGATGATCTCCGTCATCGACATGCCCGGCTTCGAGACCGTCTCGGCCGCCGACGGCGCGTACACGCTCGCGCCGCTGCCGGCCGACACCGAGGTGTTCATCCAGATCGAGCCCTCCGCGGACCACTTCGGCTCGATCATCGGGCTGCAGACGCCGGACGCAGACGACGACAGCACCGACCTCGCGCAGGTGTCGACGATGACGGTGGAGACCCAGGTCGAGATCCTGCAGCCGATGATGCCGGCCGAGGCCGATCTGTCGCTCGCCATCATCGTGGTGCGGCTGCTGCAGCCCACCGCCACCGGCGCCACCATCGACATGGACCCGCCGCCGGTGCCGGGCACCTCGTACTCCGTGGGCGCGGACAACATGCCGGTGCTCGACGGCAACAGCTTCGAGAGCGGCCTGCTGCCGTTCGTCGTCTACTTCAACCTCGGCGACACGCAGCCCGGCGACATCACCTTCACCGGCATGCACCCCGAGCGCGAGTGCAACATCGTGCACCCGGCGTTCCCGACCCTGGGCGGCTACGTGACGCTGGTCGATCTCGACTGCCCGCCGGTCTGAGTCGCGGGAGGAGACGCGTCTCCTGCCGCGACCGCATCACACGCAGGCGTCGGCGAACTCTTCGCAGCCGACGACCTGCTCGTCCTGCATGCAGATGAAGATGCACTCGATGCAGGGATCGATGAGCCCGCCGTCGTCCGCGGCGCCGCCGGTGCTGCTCGAGCCGCTCGAGCCGCTCGAGCCGCTCGAGCCGCCGTCGGAGCCGCTCGAGCCGCCGGTGCCGGTGGTGCCCGAGGGCGGCGCGCACTCGCCGGAGCCCTGGCACACCGTCGAGCAGCAGTTGCCCAGCTGCAGCAGCTTGTAGGCCTCGGGCACCGTGAGCTGCTCCTCGCAGTCGAGGAAGCAGCTCAGATCGGGCTCGTAGTCGGGATCCATCAGCAAGTTGATCTGGATCTCGGCCGCGCACTGGAAGATGCACTTGATCGCGTCGCGGCAGGTCTTGTCCGGCTCCGCGGTCGTGCTCGACTCGCCCGGCCCCGTGGTCGTGGTGCCGGTACTGGTCGTGGTCGTGGTGCCGTCACCGGTGGTCGTGGTCGCGGCGAGGCGCAGCTTCTCGTCGGAGTCGAAGCAGGCGGTGCTCGCGACGACGAGCGTCAACAGGGCGAACGGCACGCCGCGGGCGGTCATCGCCGACACCGTACCACGAGCCGCGTCGGCGCGCGCGACGGCGTGGCCGGCAGGTGGCGGTGACAGCGGTGCTGTGACCGCGGCCACGGCGGCCGGTGGGACCGCCCATGGTCCGGCGACGTCCGAGCCGCGTCGCTTGTCAGCGGCAGCGGTCGCGGGCCACACTGTCGCCCATGCGAGCGTGCTCGAAGCGACGTCGATCGTCTTGCACCCACGCGCCGCGAGCGGCGTGGCCGGTCGCGCGGTCCGCCGCCTCGGGCGGTGCGACCGTCGCCGCGCTGGGGCTGGCGTCGCTGCTGGCGCTCGCGGGCTGCCGCGGCAAGGACATCTCGTTCGACTGCGAGAACCAGCGCATGCGCTTCAACGACGCCGCGCTGAACGAGGAGGACGAGCTCGCCGCCGCGGTGCCGAGCCAGGGCCCGTTCCCGGTCGCGATGCAGATCACCAGCGCGGGCATCAACAAGCTGCTGGTCAACGTGGTCGACGACGGCGTGCCGTTCTCGGGCACCGTGCCGTTCGGTGTGTTGCCGCAGGGCCCCGCCGACGCCAGCTTCGAGCCCACCAGCCCGCCCGAGATCCGCTTCGAGCCCATCCCGAGCTGCCCGAGCTGCGTGGTGTTCCACCTGTCGTTCGGCGTGAAGCTGGCCTCGCCCGACATGCCGCTGTCGACCGGCGTCGGCTTCACCGATCTGTACGTGCCGCTGCGGCTCGACGTCGACCAGGCGAGCGGCACCTCCACGCTGGTGGCCGAGTACGGCAAGGCCGAGATCGGCGACTGGTACCTCAGCGTCTACGGCTTCGACTCCAACACGCACACGATGTTGGCGGGCGCGCTCAAGCTGCTCATGGCCGAGGAGATCGCGAAGAAGTTCGACGACGTCGAGCTCCTGAAGATCGGCTCGTGGGAGATCGGCAACGGCGACGTGAAGCTGCTGGTGCGCCAGGTCATCGTGCAGCCCGAGAACGACAAGCTCGTGCTCGCGCTGCACACCAACTTGCCGCTGCCCAAGGGCGTCGGGCTCGATCTGTCGCAGCCGCTGCCCGAGGGCTCGACCATGGCGGTGTCGATGGACCCGCGGCTGATGCTGCCGATGGCGCACCGCATGCTCGCCGAAGGCGAGATCGCGCGGGTGTACGACGAGAACGGCCAGCCCGATCCCCACGGCATCTACGGCGTCACGCTCGAGAACGTCGAGGCCAACGCCCAGGGTCTCGAGCGGCTCGACACGACCTTCCGCGTGTGGCGCGTGGACGAGGGCTACTGCGGCTACGCCGAGGCCGTGATGCCGCTGGATCTGACGGTCGACAACGCGCGGCAGCACATCCTGGTCGAGGCCGGCAGCGCAGCCGTGGTCGCCGGCGAGGGCAGCGGCGCCGCGGCGAAGGAAGAGACCGAGCTGGTCGACATGAACCAGGATCTCATCGACACCTTCCGCAAGGACCTCGCGGAGCAGGTGGCCAAGACCTTCAACTACGCCTCGCTCGAGCTCGAGAACGACACCCTCGTGATCAACAACGAGGGCATCGACATGACGCCGACCGAGATGCGCACCTACCTGAACTTCATGGTCTACGCGAAGGAGTGAAGCGGCCGCCGGCGCGCGATCGCGCCCGGGCGGGCGCTGCAGCCCGCCGCCACCACGCGCCGACTTGCGCGAGGTCACGAGCACAGCGGCCCCTGTCGCGGCGCCGCGGCGCCCGGCCGGGCGGGTCGACCGCGCGGCGGGGGTTGGGCAGGCCGCCCGGTTCGTGCTACCTACGCGTCCGCGCTCCACCCCCCGCCAACGCCCGACCCAGCCCAGCGCCGGGTCGGACGACGTTCGGCGGGGTGGCCGCGAGCGGAGACCGCCATGAAACGCACCGACCAGGAACGCATCGAACGCGAGCTCAAGCGCCGCGAGAAGCACGCCAAGACGCCGGAGCGCAAGCCGGGCGAACCCGGTGGCAACAGCGTCAGCGACTACGTCCGCAACCTCGTCACGCTGCTGCAGTACGACGACGAGCAGATCTACAACACGCGCGACGACGAGGACGTGTTCGAGCTGCTGCTCGAGATGAAGGCGGAGCTCGCCGAGAAGCACTGGGAGACCGTGCTCAAGAGCGCGATCCAGAAGACCAAGGTCGCGCAGAAGGAACAGGCGCTGACCGAGCTCAAGGCGTTGCTCGCCGACTGAGCCCCGCGCGCGGCAGCGGACGCGCCCGCGTCTGCTCCGCGAGCGCGTGACGGCTCCGCCGCGCCGGGCCCGGCGCGAAGGCCCGAACGCGAAGACCCGAGCGCGAAGGCCCGAGCGCGAAGACCCGAGCGCGAACCTCAGAAGCTCGTCGAGCTGTCGCCGCCGCCGTCGCTGCTCGAGCTGCCTGCATCGCCCGAGCTCTCGCCGCCGTCGCTGCCGCTGCTCGAGCCCTCGCCCGGCAACACGCCCGGCGCCGCGAGGTCGAGCAGCGCGCCGCCTTGGATCGCGCTGTCGACCAGGCACTCGGCGGTGTGCAGGTCCATGGCGGTGGTGCCACGGCCCGGGCCGCTGCGCGTCGCGATCACGCAGATCTTCTCGCGCGCATCCGAGAACGCCGACAGCGCGTCGCGGATCGCGGTCTCGGTGGCGGCCGCGTCCTTGCCGAAGCTGGCGGCGACGCGCGCGGCGAGCTCGCCGACCACGCCGTCGTGCACGTTGGCGATGCAGCCCGCGAGCGCCTCGTTGGCGACGACCTCGTCGGTCTCGCCCGCGGCGGCCTCGAGCGCGGCGTCGTAGTCGTCGTAGCACGCGGTGTAGCGGTCGCGCGCGCCAGGGATCGGGAACGGCGCCACGCCGAAGTCGACGTAGGCGTCGAGGATGTCGGCGAAGTCGTGCTCGACGCCGGCGATGCAGGCCGCGGCCACGGCCGCGAGGCCGTCGCCGGTGGCGTCGGGGTGAGCCTCGACCAGCACGTTGCACGCGCCGGTCGCAGCGGTGCGATGCGACTTCCACCCGCGCGTGATCTCGCCGGCGTAGGGGTCCATCGCCTCGCCGAGGATCTGCGAGACGCGCTCGGTCGCGAGATCGTTGGCGCTCACGAGGCAGTCGTTGCGATCGCGCTCGAGGTCGACGAGCGCGTCGGTGCGACCGCCGCCGAGGTGCTCGCGCAGGTGCTCGGCCACGGCCTCGCAGGACCCGACGGCACCGCGGTGATCCGACAGCGGCACGTCTTCGCCACCGCCCGAGTCGCCGAGGTTGTCGCCCTTGCCACCGGTGGTGTTGGCCGACAGGCCCCGGCCCCCGCCCGGCTCGGTGCATCCGACGGCGAGCAGCACCGGCAGCAGTGCCGCGGCGAAGGAGGTGGAACCGAGTCGTTGCAACGCGCGCATGGCAATTGGCCCTGGGCTGCCCCTGGGCCCGATGTGGAGTGCGCCCCGGCCGGGCCCGGTTCACGGCCCGGTCGCTTGCGTACGCCAGACTGCGGATCGCGCGGGCTTCGCGGCTCCGGCCGGCCGGGCCAGGCGGGATCGGCTAGCCTGCCGGGGCGTGTCGCGCCCTGCCCTGCGCCCTGCACTGGTGGCCGTCCTGGCGCTCGCGGGCTGCAAGGACGAGCCCTCGGCCCAGCTCGACGCGCTCTCGCGCCGGCTCGACGGCATCGAGGCGCGGCTGGCTGCGGTCGAGGCCGCGCGGATCGTCACGCCGCCCTCGTCGCCCTCGGCGACGCAGCGGGTGCTGGGCTCGCTGGTCGAGCCGGCGGTGCCGGTGCCGCTGCCGCGCTCCGGCGAGCCGCTGGTGATCGCGCTCGACGCCGAGGGCGTGCGCATCGGCGGCCTGCGCATCGACGACGTCGCGCTGGGCCCGACCCTGCGCGGGCTCGCGGGCAACGACACGCTCGCGACCGTGCTGGTCGAAGCCGCGCCGGACGTGCCCCATGCCACCGTCGCGGCGCTGCTCGATCGCATGCGCGCCGAGGGACTGTCGCGCTTCGCGATCGCCGTGCGCGGCGGCCAGCCGGCGCCCGGCTACGTCGACACCGACCCCTGAGCCCGCGCGGCTACGGCCAGATGAACTGCACGCGGCGCTCGCGACTGCGCGAGGCCTCGTCGGTGCCGACCGCCTCGAGCGAGCCCTTGGCGATCACCTGCATGCCGTCGGCGGCGACGCCCTTGTCGGCGAGGAAGTTCTTCACGCTGGTGCCGCGGCGCTCGGTGAGCAAGATGTTGTACTCCTCGGTGCCGCGGTTGTCCGCGTGGGCCTCGAGGTACACCAGCTGGCCCTGCGACTTGATGCAGTCGACCACGCCGGTCAGATCCGCGACGGTCTTGGGCGTGAGCGCTTCGCTGTCGAACGCGAAGTACACCGCCTTGAGCCCGCAGGGACCGCCGTTGTCGTCGCCGAGATCGCCGGAGAAGATGCACATGCCGCCGTCGCAGATCTCGTCCATCGAGCACTGCTCGTCGGTCTGACAGGAATCGACCGGGCTACAGCGACCGGTCTCGATCGTGCACGCGACCGCGCCGCAGTCGGTGTTCGAGGTGCACAGATCGCAGCGGCCCTGCTTGCACGCGAGCCCGCCGCGACAGTCGCCGCGCTCGGTGCACGGGTCGCCCTGCTCGCCGCCGGCGCGGCCCTCGGTCGCGCTGCCGGGCGGCTGACAGCGCTGCTGCGTGCACACGAGCGGCGGCTGCCCCAGCGGCGCCTTGCCCTTGCAGTCGTCGTCGCTGGCGCAGCCCTGACAGACCGCGTCGACGCAGCGCTCGCCCAGCGCCGCGTTGCAGTGCTTGTCCTTCTTGCACGCGGGGTACTTGGGCTTCTCGCACGCGCCCGTGAGCGTCGCGGCCAGTGCCAGCGCGAGCACTCCGATCAGGCGCGACACGGGGGGGATGGCGTCCGGCATCGACCTCGGCGGCGGTTGTACCACGACCGCGCGAGCGGTGGCCAACGGCGCCGCGGCATCGGCCGTCGCGAAGGGCTCACGCGCCGTCGCTGCCGCGGCGGCGTTGCGGCGGCTCGCGCTGCGCGGGGGTGTAGATGGACGGGCCACGCACGTTCTCGTCGACCGCGATGCCGGCACGGATCGATGGGAACGCGCGCTGCTCACAATCGGTTCGCTCGCACAGCCGGCAGGTCACGCCGACCTGGACCGCGCCCTCGGGATCGAGCGAGATGCCGTCGGCGTAGACCAGCTGCGACGCGTGCTCCAGCCGGCAGCCCAGGCCGATGGCGTGCAGCGTCTGCGGCGCGAGGAAGCCCCCGCGGCCCTTGGGCACGGTGCGCGCGAGGCAGAAGAACACCTCGCCGCCCTCCATGACCGACAGCTGCACGCGGATGATGCCGGGGGTCAGAAACGCGGTGAAGACGTTCCACCGCGGGCACGCGCCGGAGAACCGCGCGAAGCGGATGCCCGAGGCCGAGAAGCGCTTGGAGATGTTGCCCGCGATGTCGACCCGGATCAGGTGGAACGCCACGCCCATGGCGCCGGGGCGCCGCAGCGTCGTGAGTCGGTGGCAGACCTGCTCGAAGCTGGTGCCGAAGCGATGCTGCAGCAGCTCGATGTCGTAGCGTTCGTCGCGGGCGCTGTCGAGGAAGGCGCCGTAGGGCATCAGCAGCGCGCCGGCGAAGTAGTTGGCCAGCACGAGGCGAGCGAGCGCGCGCGACGGTGGGCTCGCGAGCTCGGCCTCGGAGACGATGCGGTCGAGCGTGGCGCGCTCGCCCATGAGTGCGATCTGCACCGCGAGCTGGAACGTGCGCGACGCCGGCGGCATGCGCTCGGACAGCACCAGGCGGCGGTTCTCGGCGTCGAAGCGGCGCAGCACGCCGTCGCGGTGGCCCTCGCGACCGATGCGGACGTCGACCGCGAAGCGCTCGGCGAGGTAGCGCACCAGCGAGCGCTGCGGGTCGTGGGGATCGAAGCGCGCGTCCGCGGCCACGCGCGTCGCCGCCTGCTCCAGCTCCTCGAAGTAGTTCATGCGCCGCTGGATGAAGTCGCTGACGTCCTCCGACGGCATGCGCAGGCGCTCGCCCGGGACCTGCTGGTCGTCGTAGATCTGCGACGCGAGCATGTCCGCCGAGCTGCGGGCGTCGCGGAACGCGTGGTACAGCCCCAGCAACGCGCGCGCGACCGTGGGCGAGTTGCTGCACAGCGCGTCGAGGTCGCCGGTGGCGACGCCCTCGTGCTCGAACAGCGGGTCGGCGAAGGCCTCGGCCAGATCGTCGCGCAGCTGGCCGTCCGCACCACCGGCGCCGAACTCCTGCAGATCGACCTCGAGCGTCTGCGCCAGCTTGAGTAGCAGCGGCGCGGTCAACGAGCGTTGATCGTGCTCGATCAGGTTCATGTACGACGGCGAGATGCCCAGCCGTCGCGACAGCTCCACCTGCGACAGGCGCTTGCGCTGCCGCAGCGCGCGTACCTTGGCGCCCAGGGGTCCGGTGCGGGACATGGCGGTGCTGCGGCGCGCCTCAACCCGGCGGCACGAAGTCCTCGCACGCGTCGACGATGTCCTGCACGGCCTCCTCGAAGAAGCCGTCGTACTGACCGCACACCGGCCCGACGTGGCCGTGGGTGAACATCCACGTGAAGTCGACCAGCCGCGGCGCGGCCTCGGCTCCGTCGACGCCGCCGTTGCACTTGTCGAGCGCCGGGCACGGATCGACCGACGGCCCCACCAGCGACAGCACGACCACGTTGGTCTCGATGCCGCCCTTGATCGCGACGATGGCGTCGAACCAATCCTGCGGATCGCCCTGCGAGCCCATGCCCGGCTCGTTGCCGCACGCCTCGTCCATGGTCTCGTGGTCGTCTTCCTCGTCGGTGATGAGCACGATCACCAGCAGCGCGTCGTCGCGCAGGAAGCCCTCGTTGCACTCGCCCGCGTCGATGTTGGGGGGCGTGAGCGCGGCGATCAGCGATTGCATCGGCTGCTCGTCGCCGTCGCCGCCGACGCCCACGCGCGCGGCGCAGCTGAACTTCTCGGCGAGGTTGTCCTGCTGCGTCATGTAGCGCATGCCCGAGGCGTAGGGCGTGCAGGTGTCGTTGCTCGAGCCGGCGGCGAAGTTGCGCGTCACCAGCACGCCGTAGCGGCCAGGCACGCACGAGATGTCGTTGGGGTCGGTGCGGATGACCCCGACGTTGAAGCCCTCCGTGCCGGCGAGCTGCGACTGCATGGTCTCGATGAAGCCGGGGAACGCCGACAGCAGGTTGGCCTGCTCGTCGGCCATGCTGCCCGAGCCGTCCACGACGAAGATCAGGTCGACCTTCTTGCAGCTGAGCATGTTGTCGCCGCTGTCGTTGTTGCCGGTGCCGCCGCCGACGTCGAGCTTGTCGCCGGCGCTGGTCTCGGCCGTGGTCATCGCCGCGGTCGACTCGCTCGAGCTGGCACCGGTCTCGCCGCCCGACAGCGTCGTGCTCGCCGAACCGACGGTGTACGACGCGCTGGCGCTGTTCTGATCCTCGCGCTCGTCGGCCGGGCAGGCGCCCACGAGCGCCAACGCGACCACCAGCTGGGCATGGGCGCCACGGACGAAATGCATGGCCACGAGTCTACCAGCCCGCGCACGCCGGCGCGCGGCGGCCCGCCCGCCGGGCCGCACGACGCCACGTCAGCGCGCGCGCGTCACCGCGCCGATCATCGCGACCAGGGCGTCGACGTCGACGGGCTTCACCAGGAAGCGGTCGGCGCCCAGCGCCCGGAGCTCGCGCCAGTCTGCGGCGCCGCCCTGGCCGGTGACCACGATGATGGGCGTGGACGCGGTGCGGCTGTCGGCGCGCAACCGCTGGGTCAGGCTCGCCGCACCGCCGCCGGGCATGCGCAGATCCGCGATGACGACGTCGGGATGCTCGCGCAGTGCGATCTCGGCCGCGGTGCCGGCGTGCGTGACCGTGATGATCTCGGCGTCGTCGAAGGCGCCCAGCAACAGCTCGCGCAGGGCCAGCAGCGCGACGGTGTCGTCGTCGACCACCAGCACGCGCAGCGGCGCGCGCAGATCGGCCGCCAGCGCCTGCCGCAGCTCGCGGCGCAGCACCTCGGCGTCGGGCGTGCGCTCGCCGGGGGTCTTGGTCAACGCGCGCAGCACCACGGCGTCGAACGCCGGCCCCAGCCGCGGGTTCACGGTCGAGGGCCGCCGCGGCGGCGTGAAGGCCTGATCGTGCAGCAGGCCCAGCACCGAGTCGGACTCGAACAGCCGCGCGCCGGTCAGCAGCTCGAACGCGATGACGCCCAGCGCGTAGGTGTCGACCCGCGTCGCGAGGCGGGGATCGACCGTCTCGCCCCGTGCGATCTCGGGCGCGAGGTAGCCCGGGGTCCCCAGCGCCACGCTGCCGTCGGTCGACAGCGGCGCCGTGTCGACCGCGACCGCGAGGCCGAAGTCGGTCACGACCACGCGGCCGTGGTCTTCGATCATCACGTTGCCGGGCTTGAGGTCGCGGTGCATCGCGCCGGCGTCGTGGATCGCCTGCACGCCCGCGCACAGCGAGTCGAGCATCGCGACCGCATCGCGGGGCGAGGGCGCGCCGTGCTGCGTCAGCCAGGCCGCGAGCGTGGTGCCGGCGATGTACTCCATCACCAGGTAGGGTCGACCGCGGTGTTCGCCGAACGCGTAGACCGCGACGACGTTGGGATGCCGCACGCTGGCCATCGCGCGGGCCTCGGCCACGAACGCCTCGCGCACGCCCGCGCGCGCCAGCAACCCCTCGTGCACGAGCTTGACCGCGACGGGCCGGCCCAGCGACGCATCGTCGGCCAACACCACCGTGCCCATCGCACCGGTGCCGAGGATACCGCGCACGCGGTAGTGTCGGTCGATGACCTCGCCGACCTGCACCGACGGATCGCCCGGGCCGACGGCGCCCGCGTGCGGCTCGAGCGTCGTCGTCGCGGCGTCGAGCCAGGTCGTTTCGGGCACCGGCAGCATCAGGCCGCCACTTTGGCGCCGAATCGCGGGGGAGCGAGCGCGCGCACTGCCGCATTGTCTGCGGCGCGGCGTCGTGCGCGTGCGGGGCTCGTGCTCGTGCGGTGCTGCAGCTCGGGTGCGTCGTCGGGTTCGAACCCGGGTCCTTCCGGATCGGCATCGGGCTCGGGCTCCCACGGTGTCTCGGCGGGCGCCGGCTCGGGCGTGGACGGCTGCGGCGTGGGAAACCCCGGCGGCTCGTCGGGCACGCGCGGCGCAGCGGCGGAGACGATCCGGAGACGGACGCGAGAACGGCAGGCGGCACGCATGGGAGTCCAGCATGGCACGGCCGCTGCGCGCGGCGGCGCGAACTTGTGGGGCTCGGCGGTGGGCACCCCACCGCAAGGACTGCGGTGGCTCGACCGCGCGGTCGTGATCACCTTGGGGGCGCCGATGTTCCGCACCGCACCGCTCGCACTCACGCTCGCGCTCACTGCAGGCTGCGTCACCAAGTCGAAGCACGACGCCACCGTGCGCGCGCTCGAGGACAGCCGCGCCGCACTGGCACGCAGCCACGACGACGCCCAGGCCCAACGCGAGCACCTGCGCGCCCGCGAGGGTCGCATCGCCGAGCTCGAGCTCGCGCTCGACGAGCTGCGTGCCCAGGCCGCGGCGGTGCAGCAGCAGCGCGACGAGGTCGCGGCGCAGCTGGCCGCGGCGCAGGCCGAGGCGCAGTCGCTGCAAGGCCGGGCGCAGGACGCCGAGCGCCAGCTCGCCGACGTGATCAAGCGCCGCGCCGCGCTCAAGGACTCGCTCGACAAGCTCAACCTGGCGCTGGCCGAGCTGGGCACGCGGCAGCTCGCGGCCGAGCGCCGCGTGGCCGAGTATCGCGACATGATCGCGCGCTTCCGCAGCCTCATCGACGCGGGCAAGCTCGACGTGCGCATCGTCGACGGGCGCATGGTGCTGACCATGCCGATGGACATCCTGTTCGCCTCGGGCTCGACCAAGCTCTCGGCCGACGGCAAGGCCGCGCTGGCCGAGGTCGGCGGCCAGCTCGCGAGCATGGTGGGGCGCCGCTTCGCGGTCGAGGGCCACACCGACGACGTGCCGATCCACAACGAGCGCTTCGCGTCGAACTGGGAGCTGGCCTCGGGCCGCGCGCTGGTGGTGGTGCACACGCTGCTGGCCGCGGGCATGGCCCCGGCACAGCTGGCCGCGACCAGCTACGGCGAGTTCGCGCCGCGCGTGCCCAACCGCGACGACGACGCGCGCGCGCTCAACCGCCGCATCGAGATCGCGCTGGTGCCCGATCTCGCGGGTCTTCCCGGCAACGAGGAGCTCGAGCGGCTCGCACGGCCGACCGGCGTCACGCCATGAGCCGGCTGCCGGCGACGATGCGCGCCGCGGTGCTCGAGCAGCCCGCGCCCGCGCGCGCGCGCCCGCTGCAGCTGCGCACCGTGCCGCGCCCCGAGCCGCGCCGCGGCGAGGTGCTGGTGCAGGTCGAGGCCTGCGGCGTGTGCCGCACCGATCTGCACGTGATCGAAGGCGAGCTCGCGCCGCGGCGACGCCCGGTGATCCCGGGCCACCAGATCGTCGGCCGCGTGGTCGCGACCGGTGCCGAGGTCGACCCGGCGCGCGTGGGCACGCGCGTGGGCGTGCCGTGGCTGCACCGCACCTGCAGCGACTGCCGCTTCTGCCACCGCGGCGACGAGAACCTGTGCGAGGCGTCCGAGTTCACCGGCTGGACCGTCGACGGCGGCTTCGCCGAGTACACCGTCGCGCCGGCGGACTTCGTGCTGCCGCTGCCCGACGCGCTCGCAGCCATCGACGCCGCGCCGCTGCTGTGCGCGGGCATCATCGGCTACCGCTGTCTCGACGCGACCGGCCTGGACGTGCGCGGCTTCGCCGGCGCGCGCCTGGGACTGTATGGCTTCGGCGCCGCGGGTCACCTCGCGATCCAGATCGCCCGCGCGCGCGGGGCCGAGGTCTACGTGATGACCCGCGATCGCGCGCGGCACCAGGCGCTCGCGCACGAGCTGGGCGCGACGTGGGTCGGCGACGCCGATGCCACGCCGCCGGTGCCGCTCGACGCCGCGATCGTCTTCGCACCCGCGGGCACCTTGGTCCCGGTCGGGCTCGCGGCGCTCGATGCCGGCGGCACGCTCGTGCTCGGTGGGATCCACATGAGCGAGATCCCGGCGATGCCCTACGCGCTCGTGTACCGCGAGCGACGGCTGCGCAGCGTCGCGAACAACACCCGCGCCGACGCGCGCCGCTTCCTCGACGAGGCCGCGCGCGTCGGGGTGCGGACCCACGTGCGCTGCTACCCCCTGGCCGAGGTCGGCGAGGCGCTCGTCGACCTCGCGACCGACGCGATCCGGGGCGCCGCCGTGGTCGTGCCGTGACCACGCCGGGCCACGGCCCGTCGCGGCCGGCCCGCGCGCGGACAATTGACACCGTTTACAGTTTTACCGTCGGAGGCCGCCTCGGCGTTTACAGCTTTCGACCGGCGATGAGGCTTATTGCGCGCGTTCCGGCCCTTCCCTGAAAAGAAATTTGCGGCACACTGGCCCCGAACCGATGCCTGCCGAGCCCCTCGCCGCCCCTGCCCGACCGCTCGCTGCAACTGCCGCTTTTGCAAGCGTGCTCACGGCGGATGCACTGACGTTCCTCGGCGAGCTGGTGCGGCGATTCCGGCCCGGGCTGCTCGAGCTGCTCGCGGCGCGGCGCGAGCGACAGGCAGCGATCGACGCCGGCGCGCCGCTGACGTTCGACCCGCAGACCGAGGAGATCCGGCGCAGCGCGTGGACGGTCGCACCGATCCCGCGCGACCTGCTCGATCGCCGCGTCGAGATCACCGGTCCGGTCGACGCGAAGATGATCATCAACGCGCTCAACTCCGGCGCCAACGTCTACATGGCGGACTTCGAGGACTCGAGCGCGCCGACGTGGACCAACATGATGAGCGGCCAGCGCAACCTGCAGGCCGCCGTGCGCCATACCCTGACGTGGCACGACGACGAACGCGGCAAGCGCTACGCGCTGCGCGACGACGCACCGCTGGCGACGTTGCTGGTGCGCCCCCGCGGCCTGCACCTGCCGGAGCGACACCTCGAGGTCGACGGCAGCGCCGCGCCCGGACCGCTGGTCGACTTCGGCCTGTACATGGTCCACAACGCGCACGAGCTGGTGCGCCGCGGCACCGCGCCGTACTTCTATCTGCCCAAGCTGCAGGACCACCGCGAGGCGCGGTGGTGGAACGAGGTCTTCACCTGGACGCAGGCGCGCCTGGGCCTGCCCCACGGCACCATCCGCGCGACCGTGCTGATCGAGACGCTGCCGGCGGCGTTCCAGATGCACGAGATCCTGTGGGAGCTCCGCGACCACGCCGCGGGCCTCAACTGCGGCCGCTGGGACTACATCTTTTCGTTCATCAAGACCCGCCGCAACGACCCCGCGGCGGTGATGCCCGATCGCAGCCAGGTGACGATGACGCAGCCGAACATGGCCGCGTACACCAACCTCGTGATCAAGGTCTGCCACGCGCGGGGCATCCACGCGATGGGCGGCATGGCGGCGCAGATCCCCATCAAGGACGACCCCGCCGCCAACGCGCAGGCCATGGCCAAGGTCGAGCAGGACAAGCTGCGCGAGGTCCAGGCCGGCCACGACGGCACCTGGGTCGCGCACCCCGGCCTGATCGCGCTGGCGCGGCGCTGCTTCGACGCGCACATGCCCGGGCCCAACCAGATCCGCGAGCGCCCGCGCGACGAGGTCGCGCTCGATGCCGCGGCGCTGCTGGCCGTGCCCACCGGCACGCGCACCGAGGCCGGCCTGCGCCACAACGTGCGCGTGGGCGTGCAGTACCTCGAGGCGTGGCTGCGCGGCAACGGCTGCGTGCCGCTGTACAACCTGATGGAGGACGCCGCGACCGCGGAGATCTCCCGCGCGCAGGTGTGGCAGTGGATCCGCCACGGCGCCACGCTCGACGGCGGCGCGCCGCTGGGTGCCGCGCGCGTGACCGCGGTGCTCGACGAAGAGATGCAGACCATCCGTCGCGAGATCGGCGACGCGCGCTACGAGGGCGGACGTTTCCCGCTCGCGCGCGATCTGTTCGAGTCGATCGCGACCGCGCCGAACCTCGCCGACTTCCTCACGCTCCCCGCCTACGAGCACGTGCTCGAGCTGTGAACCCGGGCGTTTGCCCCGCGCCACCCCTGCCGCCCGCGATCGGGCCGAAACGAGAGCAGCCATGACCCAGCCCAAGACCACCTCGGCTTTGACCTTCGGCGACGCACGTTGGCAAGGCATCACGCGTCCCTACGGCGCCGACGACGTGCTGCGCTTGCGCGGCAGCGTCGTCGTCGAGCACACGCTCGCGCGACTCGGCGCGGAGCGACTGTGGGAGCTCATGCACGAGCGCCCGTTCGTCGCCGGCCTCGGCGCGCTGACCGGCAACCAGGCGGTGCAGCAGGTCCGCGCCGGCCTCGATGCGATCTACGTCAGCGGCTGGCAGGTCGCGGCCGATGCCAACCTCGCGGGCCACACCTACCCCGACCAGAGCCTGTACCCGGCCAACTCGGTGCCGCAGCTGGTGCGCCGCATCAACGCCGCGCTGCAGCGCGCCGATCAGATCGAGTCGTCCGAGGGCGGCGTCAAGCGCAACTGGTTTGCGCCCATCGTCGCCGACGCCGAGGCCGGCTTCGGCGGTCCGCTCAACGCCTACGAGATCATGAAGGGCATGATCGACGCCGGCGCCGCGGCGGTGCACTTCGAGGATCAGCTCTCCAGCGAGAAGAAGTGCGGCCACCTCGGCGGCAAGGTGCTGGTGCCCGGCAGCCAGTTCATCCGCGCGCTGGTGGCCGCGCGTCTGGCCGCCGACGTCGAGGGCGTGCCGTCGATCATCATCGCCCGCACCGACGCCGACAGCGCGCGACTGTTGACCTCGGACATCGACGAGCGCGACCTGCCGTTCATCTCGGGCAAGCGCACGCCCGAGGGCTTCTTCCAGATCAAGGGCGGGGTCGAGATGGCCATCGCCCGCGCCCGCGCCTACGCGCCGTACGCCGACCTGCTGTGGTGCGAGACCTCGACGCCGGATCTGCACGAGGCCAAGCAGTTCGCCGAGGGCGTGCGCGCGCAGTTTCCCAACAAGATGCTGGCGTACAACTGCTCGCCGTCGTTCAACTGGAAGGCCAAGCTCGACGACGCGACCATCGCGAAGTTCCAGCGCGAGCTGGGCGCGATGGGCTACAAGTTCCAGTTCGTGACGCTGGCGGGCTTCCACAGCCTCAACCACGGCATGTTCGAGCTGGCGCGCGCCTACGCCGAGCGCGGCATGTCGGCGTACAGCGAGCTGCAGCAGGCCGAGTTCGCCTCCGAGGCGCACGGCTACACCGCCACCCGCCACCAGCGCGAGGTCGGCACCGGCTACTTCGACGAGGTGTCGAAGATCGTCTCGGGCGGACAGGCCTCGACCCTGGCGATGGATGCCTCGACCGAGGCGGCGCAGTTCAAGCCCGGGCACTGAGCGACGCTCACGGCCGGGGCGTGCCCCGCCCCGGCCACCCCGTTGCACGAAGAACGCGGGGCCGGCGGCGGCCGCGGGCGCCTGGGGGCGTCTGCGGCCGATCGGGCGTGGCCCGGATCACGCAGCGGCAGGCGCCCACGCTGGCGCGGTGATTGTCGAGACGCCCCCGTCTGTCGCACACTCCCATGCGGCGGCGGGGACCCACGCGGGTGCTCGTGCCGCGGCTTGGGAGGCTTACGACATGCGTTCGGCACGAATCGGTTGGGTGATGGCGGTGGCGTGGCTCGGCTTCGCCTCGTGCAAGGACAAGAGCAGCGGCACGGCGATCGAGTACGACGCGGTCGCGGCCGACCTCGCGCAGCTGGTGTGCCAGCCCTACAGCGAGTGCGATTGCGAGACCGGCCTCGCCGAGCCGGCCAAGTGTGCCGACGCGGTCACGCCCGCGCTGGCCGAGGGCATCGCGGAGGCCGAGCTGCTCGGGCTGCAGTACTACAGCGAGTGCCTCGGCAAGGCCAACGCATACATCGACGCGCTCGGCTGCAAGAAGGCCAACGAGGTCGACGACGACGAGGCCATCATCGATCTCGCCTTCGAGGCGCAAAAGTGCAAGCTCGTCGCCGGTGCCGGCAACCTCGGCGAGACCTGCATCGCGGTCGGCGGCGGCGGCTTCATGCAGCTGGGCGACACGTGCAAGCAGGGTCTGACCTGCGCCGAGGTCTGCATCCCGATCCCCTCGCGCGTCGGCGATCTGTGCGGTGACTTCGCCGAGTGCCCACCGGGCCTGGCGTGCCTCGACCCCGACGCCGACGGTGGCCGCACCTGCGAGGCGCGCGGCGCCAAGGGTGACAAGTGCAACCCCCACGATGGTGGCGGCTGCGACGTCGACCTCGCGTGCGATCCGATGTCGCTGTCGTGCGCGAAGCTGCCGGGCGCCGGCGAGCCCTGCCCCACCGGCGTGTGCGACAGCTCGAGCGTGTGCGACGGCACCATGTGTCTGGGCTTGCCCGGCGAGGGCCAGCCGTGTCCCGACGGCGTGTGCGCCGAGGGACTGTCGTGCGACTTCGACACCGGCATGTGCTCGGCGCCTCCGGGCAAGGGCGAGATGTGCCCGACCGGCGTGTGCGCGGCGGGCTTCGTGTGCAACGCCAGCCAGACCTGCGTCGATGCGCCCGCGGTCGCGTGCGGCATCCCCGACGCGGTCGGCTTCTGCCTCTACCGCGACGACGGCGTGTGCGACGAGCCCGAGGGCACCGGCTACTGCGAAGAGGGCACCGATCCGTTCGACTGTGGCGGCATCTGCCCCACGCAGTTCGACGGCGTGTGCGACGAGCCCGAGGGCTCGGGCACCTGCGACGAGGGCAGCGACCCGTTCGACTGCGGCGGCGGTGACAGCACCGGCGGCGGTGGCGAGAGCACCGGCGCCGTCACATCGCTCGACCCCACCGCCACCGCGACGGTGACCGACACCGCCAGCGACACCAGCACCGGCGGCGGGCCATGCCCGTACGCCGGCGACGGCGAGTGCGACGAGCCCGAGGGCTCGGGCCTGTGCCCCGAGGGCACCGACCCGCTCGACTGTCCGTGAATGGCGAGCCCACGCGACGCACGATCGTGACGCGAACGTCGCGATCGCTGCGCTCGCGCGGGTGCGGTCGCTGCTGTTAGCATGCTCGCGCGTCCGAGGAGGCGCGTGGGCATGCATCGCAAGAAGCTCGAAGAGATCCGCCGGCTGTGGTCGCGGCGTCGCGCGCTGCAGGGGCTCGGCGCGCTGGGCCTGGGCGCGAGCGCCTGCAAGGACGACGGCGACGGCGGCAACGCCGACGGCACCACCGGGTCGGGCGGCAGCAGCGGTGCGGGCACGACCGGCAGCGGCGGCGGCAGCGAGGCCGGCAGCAGCGGCGGCGGCGAGGCCGGCAGCAGCGGCGGCGACTCCAGCGGCGAGACCGGCGCGATCGCGTCGGACTGCGAGGCGCCCAGCGAGCTCGACGCCGACGCGCTGTTGGCCCCGATCGAACACATCGTCGTGCTGATGATGGAAAACCGCTCGTTCGATCACGTCTTCGGCTCGCTCGCGCTGGCCGAGGGCCGCGCCATCGACGGGCTCACCGGCCGCGAGACCAACCCCGACGCGATGGGCAACGACGTCGGCGTGCACGCGCTGACCGACACCGTGGTGGAGTTCGATCCGCCGCACGGCTGGGACCCCTCGCACGCGCAGTGGAACCAGGGCGCCAACGACGGCTTCGTCACCGAGTACCAGGCCGACGGCGCGCCGGTGCCCGACGAGGTCATGGGCTACCTGACGCGCGCGCTCGCGCCGGTCAGCTACGCGCTCGCGGACAACTACGCGCTGTGCGAGCGGTGGTTCGCGTCGGTGATGGGCCCGACCTGGCCCAACCGCTTCTACCTGCACCTGGCGACCTCGGGGGGCATGAAGACCAACGACTCGATCTCGAGCCTGGGTCTGCCCAGCATCTTCGATCGGCTCGACGACGCCGGCGTCAGCAACCGCTACTACAGCTCGAATCTGCCGTTCGTGTTGGTCTACGGCAAGACCGAGGGCATCGGTCAGATCGCCGACTTCTTCGACGACGCGGCCGCGGGCACGCTGCCGCAGTTCAGCATCGTCGATCCGGTGCTGACGGCCAACGGCACCATCGGCAACGACGATCACCCGCCCGCCGACATCGCGATGGGCCAGGCGTTCATCGCCTCCATCTACCAGGCCCTGGCCGCGAGCCCGCTGTGGGATCGCACGCTGCTGGTGATCACCTACGACGAACACGGCGGCTTCTTCGACCACGTGCCGCCGCCGACCACCACCGACGCGATGGCGGAGTTCGAGCAGCTGGGCTTCCGCGTGCCCGCGATCGTGATCGGCGGCATGGTCAAGCGCGGCTGCGCGATCACGACCCAGTTCGATCACGTCTCGGTCGCGGCCACCGCCACGCGCAAGTGGTCGCTGCAGCCGCTGACCGATCGCGTGGGCGCGACCGCGGATCTGTCGAGCTGCATCGATCCCGCGTTCATCGACGCGCCGCAACCACCGGTGGCGCTGCCGATGACGGTGGTGCGCCGGCCCCGGCTGTTCGACGAGGCCCAGCGCGAGCGCGGTCAGATCGAGCTCGCGCGCGAGTGTGCGCGGCTGGGCCACGACGACGACGCCCAGCGACGCGCCGCGGCCGCGGCGATCGAGGCGGTGCTGTCGTGGGGCCAGCGGCTCGGGGTCGTGCGCGTGATCGACGACGCCTGAGCCCCGCCGGGCTCGAATCGCGCGAGGTGGTTGACGAGCCCCGGCCGCAGCGACGAGTGTGTCGAGCATGACCGATCCACGCGAGGCGGCGGCCAACGCGACGCACGAGGCGCTCACGCAGGCATGGTCGCGCTGGGGCACGCTCGACGCCGATGTGCTCACGCACCTCATCAACCCCGCGTTCATGGGCGGCCCGCGGTGGCCGGCGATGCGGCAGGCCTACCGCGTGGCCCGGCGCGACGGCGCGGTGCTGCTGGCCAGCGACGGCCTCGCCGATCCGTTCGACGACGGTCCGACCGACGTCAACGGCTGCGGCCTCGAGTTCTACGCCATCACCCGCGATCCGCTCGAGCGCGTCGCGGGCTCGTGGCTGTGGGACGTGGTGTGGCAGATGAGCAACTTCGCCGCCGGCCACGGTGGCATCCGCTCGCTGCTCGACGAGCTGGGCGTGCTGTCGACCGAGCTCTACGACGTCGGCATCCCGGCCGAGCACGCGGCGCGCTTCGTCAACGAGCACGGCCGCGTGGGCGTGCTGCTGGGCGTCGCGGATCCACATGTGCCGGCGCTCGTCGCCGGGCCGCGCTCGTCGATCCGTCTGGTCGCGGTCACGTTACTCACGCTCGACGAGCTCGCGCTCGCGGCCAGCGGCGGTGGTGCCGGCCGGGCGCGGCTGGCCGGCCTGCTCGCGGCGCAGCCCGATCCCACGCACTCGTCGCTGCAGCGCCGCTCGGTGCTCGCGTGAGCCCGACGCGCGCGTCTACTCCTTGAGGACGTAGGCGGTGGGCGTGCGCGCGTGGGCCCAGGTCCGCAGCCGCACGCCGGTGCCGGCGAAGAAGCGATCGACGCCGTCGCTCTCGCTCCAGCGCGGCGCGGCGTACTCGTCGAACACGACGATGCCGCCGCGCACGACCCGGGGCCACAGCGCCGACAGGGCCGCGAAGGTGGGCTCGCCCAGATCGAGATCGAGGTGCAACAGCGCGATGCGCAGCCCGGGGTTGTCGCGCGCGTGCTCGGCCGCGGTCGTGCGGATGTCGCCGGGCACCAGCACGCAGCGCGCGGGATCGATGCCCGCCGCGGCGGTCGCCTGCAGCAGCGAGGCCACCGAGGTGCCGCGGTGGCCGGTCTCGCGCACGAACGCCGCGACCGCGGCCGCGTCGCTGGCGGCCGCCGGCGCGAACGCGTCGAAGGTGTCGAAGCCGATCACGCGCCGCGCCGAGCCGGGCGCGTGGATCTGCAGGAACTTGAGCCACGTCAGCAGCCCGGTGCCCTTGAAGACGCCGCACTCGACGATGTCGCCCGGGCAGTCCATCGCCATGCGAAAGGCGTCGTAGCGCACCAGCAGCTTGCGCAGCCGCTCGGTGTCCGGGCCGGTGAGCAGCAGGTTGTACGCGTCCCACAGGGCCGCTTCGGCGTCGGCGTCGGCGGGGCGTGCGGCAGCGGCGCTGGTCATGGCCCAGACGCTGTAGTGCCGCGGCCGCGCCCGCGCCAGCGCCCGGGCCCACCCCGGGCCGCCGCGCGCGCGCGAGACGAACGCGGACCCAGCGTGTCGGGGGATCGTGAGCCGATCACGCGCTCGGACGATCGCCGCTGCCCAGCAGCGAACCCAGGGTCACCGGCACCTGGCTCAGCAGCACCTTCGCGACGCTGTCGCACGCGGCCGCGTCGAGCCCGGCGCCGCGCGACAGCGCGTCGTGGATCGCTGCGCGCACCCGCGCTCGCGCGTCGGTGAGCCAGCGTGCGATGCTCGAGCGGTGCACGCCGAACAGCGGCGCGATGCGATCGATGCCGAGGCCGTCGACGTAGTGCAGCCGCAGCAGCGTGCGACCGCGCGCGTCGAGCTGGGCGACCGCGGTACGCAGGGCCGCGACGAAGGGCTCGCGGTAGCGCTCGCGCACCACGTCGAGCGCGGCGTCGCCCTCGGCCGCGCGCTCGAGCTCGCCGTCGTCGCGTGCGAGCACGACCGTGCGCGCGCGACGGAGGTTGAGCGCGACCCGGACCACGGTGACGCGAACCCAGCCGGCGAGGCCGCCGTGCCCGGCGTACTCCGCGATCCGGGGGCCCCGCTGCGCGTCGCCGACCAGCAACCGCTCGCGCACGGCCTGCGCCGCGTCGTCGGCGAGGCCCTCGCCGTCGGGCAGCCGTCGCAGCAGCCGCGGCACCTCGCCGAGGTACGCGGCATCGAACGCGCGCACCGCCGCGTCGAGGCCGTGCTGACAGGCGATCGCGAGGTACAGCTCCGCGGCGTGATCGGTCAGGCGCCGCAGCGCGGCGGCCTCGCGCTCGTCGCCGCTGCGGCGCAGCGACAGCTCCGCCACGAACGTCGCCGGCTCGAGCCACGCCGCGGGCCAGCGCGCGTGGGCAGCCGCGACCAACCGCTGCAACGCGGCCTCGCGCGCCTCGTCGTCGGGCGCATCGGCGGCCCAGGCCTGCGACAGCGGTCGCTCGCTCACGGCCCGACTACACCCGCTCGCGCGGCGGAACGCAATGGCCACGCTGTCTGACACCGAGCTGCGTGCGCACGCGAGCTCCGCGTGCCCCGATGCGGCCACCGTGCAGGCGTGGCTGGAGCGGCGGATCGCGCCCGCCGCCGCCGCCGCGCTCCGGCGTCACGTCGACGGCTGCGCGTCGTGCCGCGAGTGGATCGCAGCGGCCGCCGCGATCGACGACGACACCGCCCCGCGCGACAGCGATCCACTGCTGCCGGTGCGTGGCACGGAGATCGGCCGCTACGTCGTGCTCGACGTGCTCGGCCGCGGCGGCATGGGCACGGTGTTCGCGGCGTGGGATCCCGAGCTCGACCGCAAGGTCGCGCTCAAGCTGCTGCGCAGCGATCGCGTCGCGCGCCCCGAGGATCAGCGCCGGCTGCTGCGCGAGGCCCAGGCGCTGGCGAAGCTGGCCCACCCGCACGTGGTCGCGGTGCACGACACCGGCACGCTCGACGGCGAGGTCTACGTCGCGATGGAGTTCGTCGACGGCGCGAGCCTGCGGCAGTGGCAGCGCGTGGCGCCGCGGAGCTGGCGCGAGCTGCTGCGGATCTACCTGCAGGCCGGCCTCGGCCTCGCCGCGGCCCACGACGTGGGCCTGGTCCACCGCGACTTCAAACCCGACAACGTGCTGGTCGGCAACGACGGGCGCGCGCGCGTGGCCGACTTCGGGCTGGCGCGCAGCGGCGAGGCCGAGGGCGAGCCCGCGACCGCACGCGACAGCGGCGAGAGCAGCGACTTCGCCGGCACGCCGGGGTACATGGCGCCCGAGCAGCGCCGCGGTGATCCCGTGGACGCCCGCGCGGATCAGTTCGCGTTCTGCCGCGCGCTGCACGAGGCGCTGGTGGGCGCGACCGACGGGCCCGGGCCGCGGTGGCTGCATCGCGTGCTGCAGCGGGGTCTGGCCGACGATGCGAGCGCGCGCTGGCCGTCGATGCCCGCGTTGGCCCGGGCGCTGCGCCGCGATCCCGGCCGCACGTGGCGTCGCGCGGCGCTCGCTTCCGCGGCC
>JAIBBS010000081.1 GCA_019694555.1 Nannocystaceae bacterium | reverse complement strand
GCACGTGTCCGGTGGGCAGCGACGACTACGATTGCGGCGTGTGCGAGACGGTGCAGGACGGGACCTGCGACGAGCCGCGCACGTGCCCGGTGGGGAGCGACGTCGATGACTGCACGTGAGCGCGCGTGGGCATGGGCGGGCGGGCTCGCGCTGGTGCTCGCGTGCGGCGACGAGGTCTCGAGCGTCGGCGGCAGCTCCAGCGACGGCAGCGGCACGTCGAGCGAGTCGGGCGCGAGCGCTGCCAGCAGCAGCAGCGAGGGCAGCAGCAGCGACGGCGGCGCGGACAGCTCGACCGGCATCACGCCGCCGGGCGGCGAGTGTGGCAACGGCGTGCTCGAGCTCGGCGAGGACTGCGACGACGGCCGCAACGGCGAGCAGGACGACGGCTGCACCGACGCGTGCGCGCTGCCGCAGTGCGGTGACGGATGGTTGCAGCCGACCCTGGGCGAGCACTGCGACGCGGGCCGCTCCGGCGACGCGTGGTGCACGGCCGGCTGCGTCGCCACGCTCTCGCGCACGTGGCTGCGCGAGCTCGGCAGCGAAGAGGGCGACGACGACTACGCCAACGGCGTGGCCGTCGACGATGCCGGCAACGTCTACGCGGTCGGCAGCCTCGCGGCGGTCGGCCGCGGCGTGAACGGCCGCGACATCTGGGTGCGCAAGTACGACCCCCGCGGCAACGAGCTGTGGACGCAACGCTACGACAGCGACGTGAGCTCGAGCTTCGACGAGGGGCAGGACATCGCGGTGTGTCCCGACGGCACCGTGGTGGTCGCGGGCTCGGTGCCGGTGCTCGGCGAGGGCCACGACGGCATCGTGCTGAGCTACGACGCCGATGGCTTCCCGGGTTGGACCGCGGCGTACCAGGGCGAGGGCGGCTTCGACGACAGCGCCAGCGCGATCGGCTGCACCGCACAGAACCTGCTGGTCGGCGGCTACGGCTTCGACGCCGACGGGGCCTCGGTCGCGTGGTACAACGCGCTCGCGCTGGCCGACGGCGCGACGTTGTGGGGCGGCACGCGGACCTCGGCGTCCGACAACGACTACTCCGATCTCGCCGACATCGCGGCGGGCCCCGAGGGCCAGTGGGCCGTCAGCGGCACCACCGACGACGACAACTGGGTCGCGGTGCTCGAGCCCGACGGCAGCATGCGCTGGGAGCTGGTGTTCGACGCGATCTCGGATGCGCCCGACTACGCCACCGGGGCCGCGTTCACGACCGAGGGCGATCTGGTGGTCGCGGGCTCGACGACGCACGCGTACCTGCGTCGCTTCGATCCCGACGGCGCCGAGGTGTGGAGCGCGGTCTATGCCGGCGTCGAGGGCAGCGGCCACGACGTCGCGGTGACCAGCGACGGCCTGCTGGCGTTGGTCGGTTCGCTGTCGTCGCTGGGCAGCTCCGGCCTCACGCCGGCGATCTTCGGCGTCGATCCCAGCGACGGCACCGTGGTGTGGGTGCAGCTCGCGCTCGATGGTGCGGTCAACGGCTCGGCCCGCCGCGCCGCAGCCGGTCCCGGTGGCGTGCTCGCGCTGGTCGGCGACGAGTCGCCGCACGCGTTCCAGGGCGACGACCTGTGGGTCGCTCGCTACGCACCGTCGCGTTGATCGGCGCGCAGCGTGACGATGGTCGCGCCCCAGCTGCCCTCGCCGTGACCGCCGAGGCGATGGTGTGCGACCGCGGGGTGGCGATCGAGGATCGCGGTGACGGTGCGGCGCAGCGCACCGATGCCCTTGCCGTGGACGATGCGCAGCCGCAGGATCCCGCGCGCGAGGCACTCGTCGATGTACGCGCGCACCAACGGGTCGACCTCGCGGGGGTGGAAGTTGTGCAGGTCGAGCTCGCCGTCGACCGGCAGCGCCGCGGCGGCCGGCTCGGCGCTCGGCTGCGCGAGCGTGCCGGCCCACGGTGCCCACGGCAGGCGCCCACCCGCGCCCAGGCGCAGGCCCGGCGGCGGTGTGGTGGCGTTGCGTGCGGTGGTGCACCGCGGCGCGGGCCAGGGCCAGTGCCAGCGCCGCGCGCCCGCGAAGCGCACGAACGCGTCGTCGCGCAACCACGCCAGCTCGTAGCCCAGCAGCGTGTCGCCGCGGGTCCACGTCCGCAGCCGCGCGCGACCGAACAACGCCGCGGCCACCAGGTCGAGCTGCAGCGCCATGGCGTCGTCGTCGTCGTCGTCGCCGTGGCCCAGCTCGAGCTCGTGTCGCCACGGTTGCAGCACGACGGTGATCGACGCGTCGGTGACGGTGACCGCGATCGGCAGCGACACCGCGTCGGCCGCCGCGGGCGGTGCGAACGACACCAGCGCCGGCGCGCCCGCGGCACGCGTGGCACACCCCGGCGCGAGGCTCACCAGCGCGTCGAGGAAGTCGCCGCGTGCGTCCGCATCCACGCTCATGGCCGCGCCGGCGCGGCCTTGCTGCGCGTCGGCGGAGGCGGTTGCCACGGCAGCGTGCGCGCGAGCGCTTCCAGTGCGCTCGCGAGCGCACCGCCGTCGGCGAAGCGCTCGCCGGGATCCTTGGCGAGGCAGCGCAGCACCAGCGCGTCCACGGCCGCGGGCAGCGGCGCGCCGAGGCGCTCCGAGGGCACCGGCGGCGGATCGTTGACCTGTCGCGCGAGCACCTCCATCGGTGAGTCGCCGCCGAAGGGCACGGTGCCGGTGAGCGCCCAGAACAGCGCCATGCCCACGCCGTAGACGTCCGCGGGGGCGCCGGCGGGCTCGCCCTTGGCCGCCTCGGGCGACACGTACGCGGGCGTGCCCGCGACCCAGCCGGTCGAGGTCAGACGACTGTCGCGCAGCGCGGCCGAGCGCGCGATGCCGAAGTCGAGCAGCTTGATCACGTCCGACTCGCCACCGAGGCGCGCGACGAACAGGTTCTCGGGCTTGATGTCGCGGTGCACGATGCCGCGTGCGTGGGCCTCGGCCAGCGCCCGCGCGGCCTGCAGCGCGAGGTGGATCGCGCGCGCCGGCGGCATCGGGCCCTGGCGCCGCACGATCGCCGACAGGTCCTCGCCGTCGAGCAGCTCCATCGCGTAGTACCAAAGGCCGTCCTCGGTCGTGCCGTGATCGAAGATGCGGACGGTGTTGGGGTGCGTGAGCGCGGCGGTGGTCATGACCTCGCGTTCGAAGCGCTCGACTGCGATGGCGTCGGTGCCGTACTCGGGCCGCAGGATCTTGAGCGCGACGTCGCGGCGCAGCTGCTCGTGGTAGGCGACCCAGACCTCGCCCATGCCGCCGCGGCCGATGCGTCGCTCGAGGCGATAGCGACCGATGCTGCGCGCGCGGAACACCTGTCGACGCAGCGCCCAGACGTTGTGGCCGCCGATGACCAGCAGGCCCCACGCGCCGACCAACAGCATCGAGTGGAAGAACGCGACCGAGACCGCGTGGGGGTCCCGCAGCTGCGTCGCGATCTCGTCCGAGAACGGCGCCGCGGCGAGGAACACCAGCGGGTGCACCAGCACCGGCACGCCCAGCTGCACCGCGCCGACGCGCCAGTGGTTGGGCAGCGCGGCCGCGCGACCGACCAGCACCAGCGCGATGTACGACGCGTACGGGCTCTCGAGTCCGCCCGAGAGCAGGCACATGTCGGTCAGCACCGCCGCGCAGCTCGCGGTCATGATGCCGTCGAGGATCCGCAGTCCCACCGGGCCGACCATCGGCTCGCGGCGCAGCCACCACGTGCAGCCCAGCAGCGGCAGCAGGCCGATCAGGCGCAGCACGACGTAGCTCGACAGCGGCGCCGGTGCGACGAAGGTCGCGAGCACCCAGTCGACCACGACGAAGCCCAGCCACAGCCCACACGCCAGCGGCAACAGCCTGCGCATGCGCGCGACCGCGGCGGCGTGCTCTTGTCGCTCGAGCGCGACGTCGCGGTCGACGATGAGGCCGAGGCCGGCCTCGCTGCCGCTGCTCGCCGCAGGCGCAGGCGCGTGGCCGCCGCTCGCCTCGCCCGGCTGCGGATACGGCAACGTCTCGCCGAAGCCATCGCGCGGCGGTGTCACGCGGACGCGACGCGAGGGCAGGGGACCGGTGTCGTCGAGCGGCGCGCCCGGCAGCACCGCGGTCGCGGCGACGTCGGCCGCGGACACGCCGGGCGGTGCGGGCGTCGGCCCCGGCCCGGGCGTCGGGGTGGTGGTGGTGGTGGGCGCCGACACGTCCGCGGTGCGACGAGTCTACCGCCGTGCGCGCGGCGGGTGTTCGCGAGCGGGCAACGCGGCGACAATGCCGGCGATGCGGGTCCATCTCGTCGACGGCACCTTCGAGCTCTTCCGGGCCCACTTCGCGCCGCGGCCACCCCATCGCGGTCGCGACGGTCGGCCGCTGACCGCGTGTCATGGGCTGGCGCAGAACCTGCTCGCGTTGCTCGACGACCGCGACGAGGCGCCGACGCACCTCGCGATCGCGTTCGACAATCCCATCCGATCGTTTCGCAACGATCTCTTCGACGGCTACAAGACCGAGGACGGCGTGCCGGCAGAGCTGCTCGCGCAGTTCGACGAGGCCGAGCGCGTCAGTGCGGCGCTGGGCCTGGTCACGTGGCGCATGGATCGCTGGGAGGCCGACGACGCGCTCGCGACCGCGGCGCGTCGCTTCCGCGACGAGGTCGAGCAGGTGCGGATCCTGTCGCCCGACAAGGACCTGGGCCAGTGCCTGGACGGGCAACGCGTGGTGCAGGTCGATCGCGTGCGACGCAAGCTCATCGACGAGGCCGCGCTCCGCGAGCGACGCGGGGTCGGGCCGCAGAGCATCCCGGATCTGCTCGCGTTGGTCGGCGACACCGCCGACGGCATTCCCGGCATCCCGGGCTTCGGCGAGAAGACCGCGGCGGCACTGCTGGCGCACTACCTCCACGTCGAGGCGATCCCCGACGATCCCGCAGCGTGGGCCGTGCCGGTGCGGGGTGCAGCGCGACTGGCCGGTGAGCTCGCGCCGCGGCGCCGCGAGCTGGCGCTGTACAAGCGCCTCGCGACCCTGGTCGAGGACGTGCCGCTGCCCGAGTCGCTCGAGGGCTTGTGCTGGCGCGGGGCCGATCGCGAGGCCTGGTCGCAGTGGTGCGCCGACGCGGACGCCGACGAGCTGCGCGAGCGCCCGCGGCGCTTCCGCGACGGGTCCTGACGCGGCGCGGTCGCGTGCCCGCGGGCGGCCGGCCCGCATGCGGCCGCAGCTCAAGCCGCCCGGCCGCGATGCGATGAGAGGAACGATGGCGCGCGCGCTGCAGCTCGGGATCGCCGGCGACGACCGCCCGCGATCGTCGCGCACCGCTGCGACCGTGGCCGAGGCGCCGCTGCCGTGCGGCGTCGTGCGGGCGCGACATGGCGTGGTCGTCGACGTCAACCGCTACGTCGAGACGCTGATCGGCCGCACGCGCGACCAGGTGATCGGCGCGCCGTTGACCGCGATGTTGGCGGTGCGCGGCGAGCTCGCCACCGTCGGTGCGACGCCGCGCACGTGGACCGCCGAGCTTGTCACGGCCGACGGCGCGCTGGTGCCGGTGTTCGCGGCGCACGACGGCGCCGCGGCCGAGGGCGAGGAGGTGTGGATCGTGCTCGATGCGCGCGAGCATCGCGAGCGCGAGATCCGAGCCCAGCGTGCCGCACGCTTCGAGGTCGTCGGGCAGCTCGCCGCGGGCGTCGCCCACGAGATCAACTCGCCCTCGCAGTACATCAGCGACGCGGCGCACTTCGCCCGCGACGCCGTGCAGGAGCTGCTGGGGTTGCTGCAGTGCTACGAGGACGTCGCCGCGGCGGCGCGCGCAGGCGTCGATGCCAGCGAACCGCTGGCCCGCCTCGCCACGGTGCGTGCGACGATCGACGAGGCGTTCGTGCGCAAGGAGCTGCCGCCGGCGCTGGACAGCATCCTCGAGGGCGCCGCGCGGGTCAGCGAGATCGTGCGCGCGATGAAGGAGCTGACCCACGGCGAGGATCGACCCGACGCGCCCGCCGATCTCAACGCCGTGGTCGAGTCGGTCGTGCGCATGACCAAGGCCGCGTGCCGCCACGTCGCGACCGTGCAGCTCGACCTCGGCAAGCTGCCGCCGCTGGTGTGCGCCGCGGGCGAGCTGGCCAAGGCCCTGGTCAACCTCGTGGTCAACGCCCGCGACGCGATCCTCGAGGCCGGCCGCATCGACGGTCGCATCGACATCCGCACCCGCTGCCTGCCGCGCGCGATCGAGATCGAGATCAGCGACAACGGCATCGGCATCCCGGTCGCCGTGCAGCAGCGGGTGTTCGAGCCCTACTTCACGACCAAGGCCATCGGCGTCGGCACCGGACAGGGCCTGGCGCTGGTGCGCGCGGTGGTCGAGGAGCGCCACGGCGGGCGCGTGTTGTTGTGCAGCGAGCACGGTGTCGGCACCACGTTTCGCGTGTTGCTGCCGCTGAGCCGCGACGGAGAGCCACGATGATCCCGCAGGTCCTGTTCGTCGACGACGAGTCCGGCATCCGTGACGGGTTGCGCCGCGCGATGCGTCGCTATCGCGATCGCTTCGAGTGCCGCTTCGCCGGCTCGGCGACCGAGGCCCAGGGGCTGCTCGCGACGCAGCGCTTCGACCTCGCGCTCATCGACCTCTCGCTGCCCGACATCGACGGCATCTCGTTGCTCGCGTTCATGCGCGATCACCATCCCACGGTCATCCGCGCGGCGTTCTCGGGCACGTGCGAGATCCGGGCGTGCATCGACGCGTTGACCTTCGCGCACCGCTTCGTCAGCAAGCCGTGCACGCCCGAGCGCCTGGCCGAGCACATCGCCGAGTGCCTCGACGTCGGGGCTGGCTGCCACAACCGCCTGGTTGCGGCGCTGCGCTCGCTCAGCGAGCCGTCGGCGCTGCCCGCGGTCCACGCCGCGGTGCTGCGCGAGCTCGCGTCGGCCGAGCCCTCGCCGCGCGCGGTGGTCGACGCGATCGGCAGCGACATCGGCATCACCACGCGGCTGCTCAAGCTGGCCAACTCGTCGTGGTTCGGCGCACGGCGTCCGACCACCAGCCTCGAGCGAGCGTGCACGCAGCTGGGCTTCGACAACGTGCGCGCGGCGGTGTTGTTGCTGGGTGTCATGGGCGACCGTCACGCGCGCTTCGGTCTGGGTGACATCGGCGAGCACGGGTTGCTGGTCGGCGAGCTCGCGAGCGAGCTGGTCGAGCCCGGGCAACAGGGCGACGCCCGCACCGCGGGGCTGCTGCACGACATCGGCCGGCTCGCGTTCGCCCGCGTCGCGCCGCACGAGTACGCCGCGACCGCGGCGGAGCACGCCGAGGACGAAGACGCGCTCGCGGCTGCGGAGACGCTGCGCTTCGGTGGCAACCACGCGCAGTGTGGCGGCTTCCTGCTGTCGCTGTGGGGGCTCCCCCACGAGACCGTGGTCGCGATCGCGGGCCACCACGACGAGCCGCAGTGCAGCGATGGCCGCATCGACGTGGCCGACGCGCTGCGGCTGGCCGAGCTGGTCTGCGCCGGCCGCATCGATCAATGGCTCGAGCAGGGCACGCTGGTGCCGCGGGCTCGTCGCGAGGAGATCGCCGGGCTCGTGTTGGCGCGAGGGGCCCGCGTGTTGGAGCGCGCGTCGTAGGCAAGCCATGGAACTGCTCGCAGCCCAGATCCGACCCTCGGTGCTCTTCGTCGACGACGACCCCGGCGTGCTCGCGAACTTGCGGCGCGGACTGTGGCGTGAGCCGCTCGAGATCCTCACCGCGTCGTCGGCCCGCGCCGCGCTGGAGCTGCTGCACCAGCGCGAGGTCGACGTGGTCGTGTCCGACGAGAAGATGCCGGAGATGGGCGGCGCCGAGTTCCTCACGCTGGTGCGACAGCTGCATCCCGAGACCTGTCGCGTGCTGCTGTCGGGGCAGGCCGATGTCGACGCGGCGCTGCGGGCCATCAACGACGCACGCGTGTTTCGCTTCCTGACCAAGCCGTGCCCGCCCGCCGATCTCGCGGGGTGCATCGGCGAGGCGCTCGCGGCCCGCGAGCAGCGGCGGCGGCTCGAGGGTGATCTCGACGAGAAGCGGCGCAGCCACGCCGCGCGCGAGCAGCTGCTGGCCGAGGCGCTGCCGCAGCTGTGGATTGCGGTGCAGCCGATCGTGCGCGCGCAAAGCGGTGCGCTGTTCGCCTACGAAGCGCTCGCGCGCTGCGAACACCCGGCCATCGACGGACCCACGCGGCTGCTCGACCTCGCGGAGCAGCACGGCGCCGTGCTCGCGGTCGAGCGCGTGATCCGGCAGCGCATCGACGAGCTGTTGCGCACGCTGCCGCCCGAGGTGCCGCTGTTCGTGAACATGCATCCGCGCACGCTCGCGGACGAGGAGTTCTACGACGCGCGCAATCCCCTGGTCGCGCATGCGTCACGGGTGGTGTTGGAGCTCATCGAGCGCGAGCACGTGCACGACGACGGCGGGCTGGCGGATCGCATCGCGACCCTGCGCGCGCACGGCTTCCGCGTGGCGATCGACGACCTCGGCGCCGGCTACAACGGCCTCAACGCGTTCGCGCAGCTGTCGCCCGACATCGTGAAGTTCGACATGGCGCTGTGCCGCGACGCCGTCCACGGCGGCGTGCGCGGGCGCCTGGTCGCCGCGGTCGCCGAGGTCTGCCGCGATCTCGGCATCCTCACCGTGGCCGAGGGCATCGAGACCGAGCGCCAGGCCCAGGTCATGACCGAGCTGGGCTGCGATCTGCTGCAGGGCTACTACTTCGGTCGGCCCAAGCGACCGACGCGGGAGCTGCGGCTCATCGGCGGATGAACGAGCGCAGGTAGTAGGTGAACTTGAGCGTGAGCTCGTGGAACGGCACGCGCGGCGCCTGCATGGGGTCGTCGGCGCCGAAGGGCTGGTCCTGGCGGTAGACCAGGTAGAGGTCGCTGCCGGGCGCGAAGCGCCAGCGCAGCCGCGATTGCAGGCCGAAGCGCTGGCGGCCGGGCGAGAGGTCGAGCCGGCCCAGCGTGTCGAACGCGAGGTTGCGGGTGATCGCGATGTCGACGTTGCCGTTGGCGAAGCCGAAGTTGAAGTCGTCGCTGCGGCGCGCGAGGTGACCCAGCAGATGGGTGTAGGTCGCGGCGAACGTGAAGTGCTTGCCCAGTCGTGCCGTGAGCGATGCGCTGGGTTGGTGCGCGAAGCCGCCGAACAGCGCGAGCGCCTCGTAGCTGCCCTCGAGACCCAGCGCGCGGCGCTCGGGCGTGCCGAACGCGACGCGCTGGCGGAAGCCCGAGTATTCGATGGCGTCGACCTGGTACTGGTACAGCGTGAAGGGTTGCTGCACGTGGTCGATGAAGTGCGTGACGCGGTACTCGAGGTTGCTGCCGTTGCGCCAATTCGCGGCCACGCGGCTGCTGGCCTCCTGGCCCAGCCGCGCGCCGTAGCTCGGTGTGGCCTCGACGCTGTAGCGCGCGCCGAACACGACCTCGCGCAGGCCCAGCGCCGCGGGCCGCGGCGCGAAGTCCAACGACGCCTCCTGGCGCGAGGCGCCGGTGCGGCGGTAGAAGCCCATCGCGGGCGAGAAGTCGCGGTCGCTCCACAGCCACAGCAGCGACGGCCGCACGAACAGGCCGCGGTACTCCAGCTGTGACGCCGCGCTGGGACCGATCGACGAGGTCGCCGGCCGCGCGAGCATCAGCGTGCCGTCGTCGGCGAACATCGCCGGTGTGCCGGGCTTCTGCCCCCACGTCGCGGCGCCGAAGCTGCTCCACGCCACGCGACCATCGCGGCTGATGATCTGCGCATCGATGCCGCCGGCGGCATCGTCGGAGTTGCGGCTGCCGAAGCGGTGCTCGCCCAGCAGCATCATGCCGACGTTGAAGGTGCGCGTGGCCTGCAGGCGGATGCGCGCCACCGAGACGTTGGTCGGCACCGTCGCGGACAGCCCGCGGTCGGGCTCCGAGGGCGAGCCCAGCGTCTGCACGTGCAGCAGGCCGTAGGACACCAGCCGGCTGCGACCGTAGACCTTCGCGCCGCCCAGCAGCGGCACCGGCTTGCCGTCGACCAGGCCCACGCGGCGCGAGAAGAACAGCTGCGCCTCGCCGGCGCGGCCGAAGTTGAACACCTCGAGCCCGTTGATGAAGAACGGCCGCCGCTCGGGGAAGAACAGCGGGAAGCGATCGCGCGCGACCTGGACCTCGTCGGCCTCGACCTGGGCGAAGTCGGTCAGCAGCGAGGCTTCGACATAGGAGCCGGCGCCGATCTGCACCCGCAGGTCACCGCCGGTGGCGATGTTGGGGCGGCGCGCGGGGTCGGCGGTGAACTCGTTGCGGAAGTTGGTGCGCAGCAGCGCGTAGGGCGAGTACTCGATCGCGCGCTGGCCCGCGATGTCGCGCAGGCCCACCAGCGTGCCGAACTGCGACGCGGCCATGGGACTGCGCGGCGGCACGATCACGCGCCAGTCGTAGGTCGCGTTGCGACTGGGGTGGTCGCGCGAGATCTCGAGCCCCATGATGCGTTCGTCGGCGTGCTTGAGCCCGAGGATCGCCCACGGGATGCGGAACTCGACGGTGTAGCCGTCGTTGCGGCGCTGCACCTCGGCGGTCCACACCGAGTCCCACTGCGTCACGAAATCGCGGCCGTCCTCGAGTCCGAGCGCGTCGATCTGCGCGCCCTCGGCGTTGACACCGAAGCTGTAGCCCGTGCGCCGATCGTGGGTCGGGTCGAGCTTCACGTAGACGGTGTCGTCGGCGAAGATGCCGGGGTTGTCGCGACGCAGCGTCCGCACGATCACGTCGCCGGGCTTGCTCTCGCACTCGAGCAGCACGAACAGCGCGAGGTCGTCGTACGCGACCTTGAGCACGGTGCGGACCGGCGGCGTCGCGCCGAGGTTGGGTTGTCGCTCGCCGAAGCGATCGTCAGGCTCGGCCAGTGCCCACGTGCGCTCGTGGGCCTTGCCGTCGACGACGATCGCGTCCACGGCACGCACCGCGTGGTACGTCCGCTCGGGCGGCTGCAGCGGTGCGCCGGCCGCCGTGGGGGCGGCGGCGAGGACCCACGCGAGCCAGAAGGTCATGCACCGCCCGTTGCCGACATTCCTGTAGCCGGTCGTTCACGGACTGCAGCGGATGTTCGTTGGCCCGGCCCGTGGGCGGGACGCGCATCTGCGCGCCGGCCCTGGCCGGGGCACGTTCGTGCGTGCGGCCTCGCCGCAGACCGAACTGCGTTCGCGTGCGGCGAAGTGCCCGAACGCGCGCAGATCAGCCGCTGGCGCTGCGACGTCACGACAGCGCTGCTCTACCGCATGCGCCTTCCGTTTGCTATACGGGAGGCGTCGCGTGTGGCCTGGCCGACCGGGGATCCCCCCTTCCGCATCCAGCCCCGGTCGGCCGGGCTCCCGACGTTGTCCATGGTAGGCCGGCGCTTTCGCGATCGGCGCGGAGCCATGGAAGATCGAGATCGAAGGCTTGGACTCCGCCTCCGGTTGGTTTTCCGGTGGGGTCGAAGAAAAATGTCGAGCCCCTCGTGAAGCGTGGGCTCCGTTACGGTCAGCGCGCCTGAGCCCGGCTCAGGGGGCCGGGCTCTCGCACACGAACGCCCGCGTCGCGTCGCAGGGCACGTCGTTCCAGACGCCGCTGGCATGGTCCATCTCCACGCAGTCCTCGTTGCCGTTGGCGTCGTTGGGCTCGCCCGGGTTCCACGCGGTCTGGTCGAGCCCGAGGCCATCGATCCACGTGAAGACGCCCTCGCTCGCGGCGTCGCTGAGGCCGATGAACCACCCGCCGCCCGGGCCCGCGGGCGGTTCGGGCAACGCGACCACCGCGGCCTGCTCGGCGGCATCGTCGATGCGCAGCAGGTCGCCGGTGAACGCAGCACAGGCGCTGCGCGCCGCGTCCCAGGTCGCGCCGCTCGAGCACAGCGCGTAGCTGCGCCCGCCGACATCGAACAGCTGGCAGCCGTTGCAGATCGCGTTGCTCGGCGAGGCCTCGTCGACCAGCGCGTCGCAATCGTCGTCGAGCCCGTCGCACAGCTCCGGCGCGCCTGGGTAGCGCGCGGCCGCAGCGTCGTCGCAGTCGTCCCCGAACGGCACGTAGCCCTCGGGGGGCTCGCACGCGATCGTCGTGACATCGGCGGCGCCGCGGCCATCGCCGTCGCTGTCGCGGTACCAGGTCGACTCCATGCACGCGCCCGTGCTCGCGCCCTGGGTCGCACCGTCGCTCGAGCTGGCCGCGGACGTGCTCGCGCCGTCGCTGCCGTCGTCGCTGCTGCTCGCGCCGTCGCTGCCGTGCTCGCCGCTGCCCTCGCCCGCATCGAGGCTCGCGCTGCCCTCGCCGAACGAGCCCACGCTGCTGGCGCTCGAGCCGACGCCACCGGCCGCGCACGCGGGCACGAACGCGAGCCACGTCGCCCACGGCGCGCGCCTCGGGCCCGCGCGCGACGCCGTCGAACCGCCTCGCGACGGATCCGCCCCCACGGCGCGATCCTAGCACTCGCGCCGTGCGATGATGGCTCGGTGACCGACGTCGAGCCCGAAGCGCCCCCGTCGCCCGAAGCGCCCGACGAGGCCCCGCCGCCCGCGTTGCGGCGGCCGCTCGCGGCCGCGATCTGCGGTGCCGCCATCGTCGCTGCGGCCGCGCTGCCGATCACGCCCGACGGACGCAGCTTCGTGTCGCTGCTGCTGGCCGAGTTCCATCGCGGTCTGCTCGAGGGCATCTTGATGCTGTCGGGCTTCGGCTCGCCGTTTCTCTTCGGCCTCGCGGTCGCAGCCGCCGGCGCGGGCCAGGCCATGGGCAGCAGCGATCGCCACAAGCTGGCGCGCGAGCTCGTGCGCGCGCCGATCGGGCTGCTGCACGGTCAGCTGCTGCTGGTCGCGTTCGTGGTGTGGCGCCACGGCCAGGCCGTCGCGGCGCTGCCGTTGCTCGCGTTCGCGATCGCGGGCGCGGCGGTGTACGTGCGCGCGGGCATGGCCGCGCCGGGTGGGCGCACGCTCGCGCTCGAGCCCACCGTGCGCTGGGGCGCGACCGTGGTCGCTGGCGTCGCGGGGTGGTGCCGCCTGCAGCACCTCGCGGGCGTGCACCTGGGCCGTGCGGTCGACGTGGTGCTGGTCGCCGCGGTGTTGCTGGTGCTGGTCACCCGACCGCGCCGCGCCTAGCCCGTGGGGTCGCGCGGCGCCGGGCCGCGCGCGCGCGCAACAGCAGCTCCATGTTCTCGACCACGAAGTCGGCGTAGGCCCGCACGTCGGCATGGATGGGCTGCTCGTCGAACAACACCCGCTCCTCCATCAGCTTGAGTCCGATGGCATTGATGGCCATGCGTGCGAGATAGACCGCGTCGCGCTCGCCGATGTCGCCGCGCGCGACGAAGGGCTGCGCGAACAAACGGATGGCCATATCGACGCGGTCGACGAACAGCTCGCGCATGAGCTTGCCGTAGCGCGGGTGGCTGCGCGAGATCGAGAACAACACCCGCACGAACAGCGGATGCGTCGGTCGCTCGTACAGCGCCAGCACCGAGTCGCGCACCCACGCCGGCACCTCCTCGAGTCGCTGCGGCAGGTGCTGCAGGCTCACCTCCATCATGTCCGCCGCGAAGGTGTGGATGACCTGCTCGACCAGATCCTCCTTGCTGCGAAAGTAGTGGTACAGGCTCGGCTGGCGCATGCCGAGCTTGTCCGCGAGCTTGCGCAGCGACGCGCCGGCGTAGCCCTGCTCGGCCATGAGCTCGAGCGCGGCCACGAGCACCTCGCGTCGCCGCTCGGGCGCGCGCACGGGCGCGGCCGGGGGCGCGGGCTCGGGCGCCCGCGCGGGGGCTGGACGTGCGCGGCTTGCGGATGCGCCGCGTCGGGTGCGGGGAGCCTTGCTCATGCTGCTCGCCAAGTTACCGGAATCCCACCGGGAACGCCCGTCGCGGCGTTTCGAGGGTGGAAGACTATCACTCGATAGGGTAACACGGACTCGAGACCTATCGAGTGATAGTCGAAGCCGCGAGGTGCTCGCGGCCCACCCTGGAGGCCCGTCATGGCTCTGCGTTGTCCCCACTGTGATGCTGCTGCCGTCGTCCGTCCCAACCCGCTGTGGCGTCTCGCCAATGTCGCCGCGTGGGGCTACGCGGTGCTGTCGGTCGCGGGTGCGTCGCTGATCGGCCCGACCATCATGGTCGTGGTGCCGGCGCTGCTCCTCGGCGGCATGTGCCTGGTGACCGAGACCCACCGCCGTGCGACCGAGCCGGTGCACTGCGCGGCGTGTGGTCGCTATGTCCACGGCCTCGCGCCGGTGAAGCGCGCGCGTGTGCTGACGCCGGCGCGCGCGAGCGCGTGAGTCCGGCTCGCGCGCCGAGCCGTCCGCGCATCAGTTGGCGTAGGTCGCGAGCACGACGAGATCGTCGCCCTCGCGCAGCAGCCACCGGCGATCGCGGGGCGGGTTGATCAGCACCTCGTCGTCGCCATCGCGGCCGCGTCGACGCAGCCGCAGACCCAGCGCGGTCTCGTTGCGGTTGGCAACCGCCGCGCGGATCTCGGCGAAGCCGATCTCGCGGCCCGCGAGGCCGTACTCGGCCGCGGGCCGGAAGAAGATCTCGGTGCCCTCGGGGCCGAACAGATCCTCGAACACCACCCGCAGCTCCTGGCGCAGCGCGACCTGGGCCATGATGTGGCTGAGCACGATCGGTGGGATCACGACCTCGCTGGTGCCGCGCTGGAACAGCGCGAGGTTGCCGGGGTCGACCAGCTCGACCAACACCGAGGGCCCGCCGGGCTCGTCGGGCACGATCTCGCGCAGCAGCAGGTGCCCGAGGATGGTGCGGGCGTCGGCCTCCTCGCTCTCGATCCAGTCGTTGGCCACCAGCACGATGTTGTGGAAGCTCGCCGGCTCGAGCCGCCGCAGCTGGCCCGGCACGGTGTAGTCGAGCTCGCGATGCTCGACCTGCACGCGTTGGCAACAGATCTCGTGGTTGTCGAGGTGGCGCAGGCGCACGTCGAGGCTGACCATCGACGCGATCACGAGCTCGAAGCGCTCCTGATGGTAGCTCTCGAGCTCGCCGAGGATCTCGGGCACGCGGTGGTTCCAGCCCAGCACCAGGATTCGCCGCATCGGCTCGAGCGCGGGCGCCACCGGCACGCCGTGGCCGCGATCGCTGCGTTGGGGCTGGAACGACGGCGGTGGTTCGGTCGCGTCGAAGTCCTCCGCGACCAGCACCAGCCGATCGCCGCCGGCGATCACGAGGTCGTCGCTGGGGTTGAGCAGCGAGCGCATGCCCTCGGCGTCACGGCGGACCACGCCCAGCAGCACCGCGGTGGGGAACGCGTCGGGCAGATCGCCGAAGCGCATGCCCTCGAACTGCGGGCACTCGCGCGCGTAGATCTCGCTGCCCTCGCCGTGGCTGAGCAGACCCGCGAACGCGTGCGACAGGCCCGGGTGCCGCAGGTTCTGGCAGATGAGGCTGGAGATCACGCGGTTGCTGGCGATGATCTCGAGCGGACCCGGGTAGGCCCGCCGCGCGGTGATCGACTTGCGCGCGTCGAGCAGCTCGGCGACGACCAGCGGCGCACGCGTGATGTCCTGCTCGGTCGTGAACGCGGCCAGCGACAGCAGCGTCTTGATCGTCTGCGTGTCGGCCCCGGCGCCCAACGACGTGGCATCGGGCGCGGGCAGCAACACCGCGGAAGACTCGAGCGCCGCCGCGCGCCGCAGGTGTTCCACGCGCAGCGGCGAGCCCGAGCGCAGGATCACCGAGGCGCTGCGGTAGGCCGGACCCACGCGCTCGCGCAGATCCTGGTGGAGGTCGGCGTCGACCTGCTCGGCCATCACCACCACGCCCAGCGCCCGGGTCCCGCGCGGGCGCAGGAACTGGCGCACGCGTTCGTCCGAGAGCAGCAGCTCCTTCACCAGCGCGGGCGTGCGCGTGGTCCAGCCCATGATCACGAAGTGATTGCGGTTCGCGACCGGCGTGAGCCCGTTCTCGAGCCGACGCAGCGCGAGGTTGAGCCACTGCGTCATGATCGCGATCATCGCGCCCAGGAACAGCACGTAGCCCGACACCGTCAGCACCGTGGACACCGCGCGCACGTACAGGCCGCGGTCGTCGCCGAGGTAGCCCGGATCGGACAGCCGCAGGAACGCCCACCAGATCGCGTCGAGCGGGCCGTCGAACTGGCCGGTGCCGACCACCGCGAGGCCGCCGGCGACCGAGACCCCGATCACCGCCACGACCACGAACAGCAGCCGATACAGCGGCCCGCGCATCAAGAAGCGCTCGAGCAGCAGCTGGAAGCGATCGCGGAGGCGGGCGAGCACGCCCGCGCATGGTAGCGCATCAGTCGGTGTCGAGATCCTGCTGCAGCGCCGCGCGCTGGGCCGCGTCGAGCTCGACGCGCACGCTCAGCGCCGGCAGATCGCTGCCGAGCGCGACCGGGGCCGCAGCGCCCACCGCGAACTTGAGGTACTGCACCGAGCTCAGCCGCGTCTCGCCGACCTGCCGGGGGTCGAACGTGGGCCGGATGCGCGCGCCGCTGTCGAGCTCGGCGAACAGATGCTGTGGCAGCGCCAGCCACTGCTGCAGCTTGTGCGCGCGTTCGGCCTCGTCGTCGATGCCGATGAGCAGCGTGCAGCCCAGCTCGCCGGGCCCGCCCAACAGCTCGTTGTAGGTCGCGAGCTCGTGGGCGATGTCGGCCTCGCGCACGATGCGTTCGGCCCGCATCATCTCCTGCACCTGGTAGCGCACGGTGTCGCGGTTCTCGAACAGCAGCGCCAGCCACTGTCCCAGCAGCACGCGGCGCGGGGCCTTGATCGCCAGCGCCTGCGCGCGCAGCTGAGCTCGGCGCTCGTCGTAGGTCACGTAGTCGAGGATCTCGCTGCGATCGACCGGCTTCATGGCGTGGTCCCCTGGGGCTTGGTCGCGGCACCCGGGAACGGATCGCCCCGCAGCGCGCGCGCGAGGATCGACATCGGGTGCATGGGCTTGCGGCCAGCGTGCTGCTGGAACTGGATCGCGGCCAGCGGGCAGTCGGTGGCCCAGACCTCGGTCGCGGCCTCGTCCATGCCCTCGAAGGCCTTGCGACCGATGCGGCGCGAGGCCTCGAAGCCCTCGACCTTCATCGCGTGGGTGCCGTCGTGGCCGCAGCACTCCATCACCGTCACCGGCTGCACGCCGGGCAGGCGCCGCAGCAGATCGCGGCCGCGGAAGCCCACGCCCTGCGCGCGCAGGTGGCATGGCGCGTGGTAGGCGACCTTGCCGCCCGGGCTGCTGCGGAACTCGCTGCAGAAGCGCGGCTCGTTGCGGATCGACCACAGGAACTCGCCCGAGTCGACCACCGCGGCCGCGAGCGTGCGCGCGCGGGCACGATCGTCGCCGCCGACCAGCTCGGGCCACTCGCGCCGCATCATCATCGAGCAGGTGGGGTTGAGCGCGATGACCTTGGCGCCCTGTTCGACCCGCGGCAGCAGGCGATCGAGGTTGTGCTTGGCCTTGTCGCGCACGAGCTCGAGATCGCCGCGCTCCCACGCCGGCATGCCACAGCACTGCAGGCCCTTCTCACAGCGCACGTCGACCTGGTTGCGCTGCAACACGTAGATCGCGTCCTGGCCGATCGCGGGCTCGTTGTGCTGCACGTAGCAGGTCTGGAACAGCACCGCTTCCTTGCCGCGCTCGGGCGCGCACAGCCCCTGCGCGACGGCCCAGCGCTCGAAGCTGTGGTCGGCGAACGGCGGCAACAGCTTGTCGCGGTGGATGCCGAGCACCTTCTCCTGGAACCACCGGTGCAGCTTGTTGCGGTTGAGTGCATCCACGGCGCCCAGGCTCGCGCGCGCAGCCAGCCCGGCGACGTCGGGGTCGCGTAGCGCGAAGTCCTGCAGCGACGGCTTGCGCTTGCGCTTCTGGATCGCGGTGTAGCGATGGACCAGCTTGGGGAAGTCGAGCTGGAACGGGTGCTGGTCGCGCGGCGTGTACGGGCACTGCACCTCGCACAGCTTGCACTGGAAGCACGCGCGCATGACCTCGTCGGTGCGCAGCTGCGGCAGCCGCCGCACGTCGCCGTCGCACTCCTCGTCGAGCGCCTTGAAGAGGATCGGGAAGCTGTCGCAGTACTTGAAGCACATGCGGCAGCCGTGGCAGACCTCGAACACGCGCGTGATCTCGGCCTGCAGCGCGTCCTCGTCCCAATAGTGCGGATCCGAGGGGTCGTAGGTGAGGCCCTCGGTCGGGTGATAGGAGATGTTGCCGCCGGCCATGCGCGCTCGCGGCGACGGTAGCACGTCTGTCGCCCGCGGCGTCGCGCGCCCGGGTCAGCCGCACCACGTGGCGGCGTCGCGCTCGAGCGCCGCGAGGTTCTCCTTCGCCGCGTCGCGCCAGTCCTGCGGCAGGCTGCCGTCGGCGACGCCGGCGAACCACGCGCGCGCGTCGTCACACTTGCCCAGCTGCATCGCCGCGACGCCGCCGTAGTACCAGGCGAACGCGCCCGCGTCGGTGTCGGGCCGCGTGACCGCGAGATCGTAGGCGGCCGAGAGCGCCTCGTACCAGCTGCGCTCGCCCATCTCGACCATCACGAGGCTGAGCTCGGCCCACGCGCGCCAGGGATCGTCGGGGAAGCGCGTGATGAAGCTGCGGAACAACC
The DNA here is from genome assembly GCA_019694555.1 of Nannocystaceae bacterium. Classification (GTDB taxonomy): domain Bacteria; phylum Myxococcota_A; class Polyangia; order Nannocystales; family Nannocystaceae; genus Xiheibacterium. The sequence continues at coordinate 16,099 of JAIBBS010000081.1, read as the reverse complement.
CGCGCGCCTGCTCGAACTCGCCGGCGTCGAGCGCCGCGAGGCCATCGGCGTACAGCGACTCGCGATCGACCGCGACCGGATCCGCGGGGCCGTCGATCTCGACGACCCAGGTCTGCGGCTGGCGATCGAGATAGCCCTGGTGGCCCGCGATCACCAGCGGCACCTCGGCGTGACTCGACCAGGTCGCGCTGCCATCGGCGCTGCGCGCCAGCAGCTTGACCTTGCGTCCCGTCGGCCCGCCCGGCAGCGTCAGCTCCTGATCGACCTCGAGCCGGATCGCCGTCGCGTCGGCGGGCGCCGCGTCCGGCAGCCAGGTCCACGCGCCGTCGCGCTTGGTCTCGTAGACCAGCTGCACGTCGAGCGCGACGCCGGTGCCGTTGCGCAGCGCGATGGCCCGCTCGAACCGACGCGTCGCGGGCTTGGGCTTGGGCTTGCCCTTGCCCTTGCCCTTGGGCGCACGGCCCGGGTAGGTCTTGGCGATCCAGGCCTTGTCGAGCTCCGACAGCTCCGACGCCCCCGGGATGGCCTGATGGTTGCGCGTGAACTCGGGCGGAAAGAAGTACTGCATCACCGAGGTCGGGTCGTACTCCGACGCATCGACGGTGCTGGCTTCGACCTGGCGGAAGACCCACTGGTCGACGAAGGCCTGATCCCAGCCCTGCGTGGTCCAGTAGTACTCGTAGACCGCGGGCTTGTCCCAATCGAAGTGCGCGTTGGGGCTCTGGTGCTCGTGCTCCATCCCCAGCGCGTGGCCGAACTCGTGCAGCACCACGCGCGAGAAGCCGTCGGTGCCGACCATGCCGTCGACGTGACACAGGCGCATCGAGACGTCACCGGCGTCGATCGAATACTGCGAGGTCGTGCCCAGAGCGGAGTTGCACGCGGGGTCGTCGAAGCGAATGCGCACGTGCGTCACCGGGGGCGGCGCGTTCTCGTCGAAGAAGAACTTCAGCTCGAGGTTGGCGTACTTGGTCCACTCCGCCGCGACCTCTGCGACGGCATGGCGTGCTGCCATCGAGCCGTCGGTGAAGTGCACGTTGAGCGTGGCGCCGACCGGCCACAGAAAATCCGTGTGTGCGACCAGGCCCTCGCGTCCGGCGGCCAGCGCGGCCGCGGGCCGCGGTGCCTGCTTCGCGCGCGTGGTCGTGCACGGCACGAACGACGGCCGCAGCGGGCGCACGAGCTTCTTCACGCGCACGGCCTTGCGGTGCTTGGCCGCGACCAGCTTGCGCGGGACCTTGCCGACGCGTCGACGTGCGATGCCGGTCGGGCGCTGCGGCGCGTGCACGCGCGGGCCCGCTGCGGCGCTCGGCGAGGGTGCGGGGGCGAGCCACAGCGGCAGGGCGAGCAGCAACGTGCCGAACATCCGTCGACGCTATCACCGTCGCCGCGCTGCGGTCGAGGCGGTGCGCTGGAGTCAACGACCTCACTCAGCCGACCGGCTGCAGCGAGCTGCCGATGATGCCGGTCAGGCAGTCGACCGCAGCGCTGAAGTCGTCGTCGCAGATCGACTCGATGCAGCAGCGCACCTGGGGCGTGCCGTGCTCGTCGACGTAGTCGAGTCCGTGGCACACCTCCATGACGCGGGTGTTGGGCGTGGCTTGACCGGTGAAGCTGCCGTCTTGTGCCTGACCGGTGCACCCGGGACCGATGCCGAAATCGAAGGTCTTGTCGGCCGCGGTGGTGCCGGCCGGATCGGAGGGCAGGATGTCGCCGCCCTCGGCATAGGGCCCGTCGCGCCACTGGCGATACTGCAGCGCCGCCTCGCCGCCCGCGGTGGGCGCGTACGGGGGCGCGGGGTCGTGCGCGGTCACCTCGGGCACGCCGAGGATGCCGAGCATGACGATCTCCTTGCGCTGCTGCTCGCGCAGGGTCCCGACCAGGTAGTCGACGTAGCGCGAGATCGGCTGCAGGCCGCCGTCGTCGCGCGCGTGGCAGTCGGAGTACACGCCGTCGACGTCGGGGCCGTTGCAGGCGACACCCGCGTGCCAGCACAGCGCGCTGGTGGCCGCGGGTGTGCCGTCGTCGGGGTCGAGCTCCATCAGGCTCGGGTCGGTCATGATCGCGTAGTCGCGCACCGAGCACTCGACCTCGTCGGTCACGATCGCGATGGCGAGCAGCGCACCGGGGCGCAAGAACGGACGCTCGCCGTCGTTCCACGACGCGCCGGGATCGAGCGCCTGCATCATCGACTCGAGCGGCGCCTCGTAGCCGCAGCCGTCGATGCCCTGCGGCCCCACGCACGCCAGCGTCTGCGCCACCGCGGAGTCGCCCACGCCGTCGCCGTCGATGTCGGCGGCGGCGACGTCGGGCACGTTGTCGCCGGCGGGCGAGAACGCGATGAACGGATCGGCGGGCACGAGGTCGGCGGGACAGACCGAGGTGCACGCCTCGGGCACCGACGCGGGGTGCGAGCCCAGCCCGGTGAAGTCGGCGATGCGCGCGTTGCAGCCGGTCGTGGTCGGCTCGCCCTCGGCGGGCGCATAGCCGTCGGGCTGGTGCTGCGTGCACAACGGATTGCCCATGTCGGTGGTGGTGACGAGCACCTGCACGTCGGGGTGGATGGGATTGCCCTCGGCGTCCTGCAGGTTCTCGAGCCGCTCGACCAGCCGCGGGAAGTTGCGCGCGAGGTTGAGCTGCTCCTCGGCCATGGTGCCGGAGTTGTCGATCACGAACAGCAGATCGATTTGATCGGTGCAGCCGAAATCCACGTCGCAGCCCGTCGGCGTCGACGGCAGGTCACGCAGATCATCGGCCCCGCTGGGGTCGGGATCGGTGGTACTGCTGTCGCCGACGGTGACCGTCGCGAGGGTGATCGCGCCGGCGTCGTCGTTCGCGGCACAGCGTGCATTGGGGCCGCAGTCGTCGTGCGTACAGCCCGCGGCGGCCAGGGCCCAGGCCGCCACCATGACCATCGTACAGGCCGCGTTCGTCCGCGACGTCGCGTGTTGACGCATCGAATCTCGCACCGGCATCGTCGACCTCCACTGCAGCGAGAGCACCGGCGTGCGTGCCCTGCTTCGGGGAGCAGACGACGTCACGCACTCGAATCGGCTCAGACAGCAGCTCTATCCCGGCGGCATCATGCGATGATTCTCAACCCACCCGGAATCCCGATGCGCCTGTTCATTCAGTCTTGGTTCCACGGTCGAAGGGCGGCGTGCTCTTCGGCAGCGGGTGGAGGTCGTCCCAGGGGTTTCGGTGTGGCGGCGTGGGCGCCCCAGTGCCCGGGTGCCGCCCGGGTGCCCGGGTTGGGGTGGGGTTCGGACACCCGTATCCCGCGCTTGCCCGCCGCCAGTGCACGACGCGGCGGCGGGTGCCCCGCCGCCGCGTACGCTGTGGACGTGCTACGCTGATCCGGCGTGGGACGGCAGGCGGCCATCCATGATCGGCTCGGCTCGGCTCGACTCGGCTCGGCTCGAGACAGCGCGTGCGCACGAGACGGAATGAGGCCCGCCGTGCGCCCGCCGGTCGAGCATGTGCGCGATGGCGCTGGGGAGCCGGAAGAGCGAGGGGCTCCGGAGGGCGCGGCATACCTCGGTCGCGCGCGACTCGACGGCGCGCACACCCACCCCAAGCCGATGCGCAATCGCCTTCTGGGTGCCGCAGTCGATCCAGCACTCGATGAGACTCCGGCCGCTGCTCGTGACCGATCCGCAGTCGCACAGCGCGTCCACGAACGCGCGGCGCAACCACGTAGACGGCAGCGGCCAGGCGAGCTGCGACTCGCGGGCGGCGTGAACGCGGCAGACGAGCCGCGCAACGGTGCCGACCAACGTCTGCAGGTCGTCGCGCGGGTCGGCCAGCTCGGCGTCGGGTACCTGCGCGACGACGTGAGCGGCGCATGGGTCGCTGGTGCTCAGCAGCAGGCGACGTGCGCTGGCGCGGAGCGTCTCGAAGTCGGAGTGGAAAGGCGAGGCGATGGCGATCTCGGCCGAGCCATGGTCCACCAACACCGCGGCCCTGCCGACGGCGGCGACGGCATCGCGCCACCGCCCCGCGCGTCTTGCATCGACCTCTGCGATCAGGACTGTCGCGGGGATGCGCGGCTCGGCGTCCACGGCTGCGAGCGCAGCTGCGACGACCGTTGGCATGCCCCTCGCGGAAGCGGCGTGGCTGATTGCCAGGCTCACGCGCTCGATCACCGGGTGAGGTCGTTGCAGACGCGCCGCGATGTCGCGCAGCGGAAGGCCGCGGAGCCGCTCGCGAAGCACGACCGCCTGGTCGTCGCGCAACGCCAGCGATCGCGCGGCAGAGGAGCCGAGCCAGCCGAGCCAGGCATCGCCACAGCGGAAGACCTCCGCCAGCAAGTGCCCGGTACCGCCATAGGCCGAACTGGGCTGCGCTGCGCTCTTACGGGTGCGACAGCACGAGGGGTTCCGAGATTCCGGGTCTTTGAGCTTAGCATCCTGCATGCCGCGTCATCATGGACGCGGCGTGGCTTGCTCGACAACAGAAAAGTAATCCACGATGGTGGACTTGAGGCTGTGGGTCTCTCGAGGCCCCGCGAGAATCGACATTGCGAGGAGTCGTCCCTGCTGCTTCCAGGGCTATCATGCGCAAGTTCAGCGCCGTTTGCCGGATGCAAGAATGAGCGCCTGATGACTCTGGTCGCGCGCGCGCGGCCCCATGCTCTGCAGCGCGGCCGCAGAGCGGTGGTGCGATGCGGTGCTACGCTGCAGCTGATTCTCGCGGCTTTCGTCGTCAGTTCCTGCGGACCGGGCCGGCCCGTGTCTCACGGTGGGGAGGACGGCGCCGGCAATAGCGTAGGCGGGAGCGGAGATGCCCCGGGCTCGGGCAGCAGCCGCAGCGAGGATGAGTCAGCGGAAGCTGGCTCGTCGACGTCGGCTCCTTCGCAGGCCGACTGCGGCAACGGGTTGGTGGAGGGAAGCGAGGAGTGTGATGACGGGAATCGAGTCAACTTCGACGGCTGCGATTGGGACTGCGTCGCAGTGCCTGCCGTGCAGGTGACAGCAGGAGCAACCAGTAACGTTGTGTGCGCTTGGACGGACAATTTACTTAGTTGTTGGGGCGTCAACCGATGGGGCCAACTTGGAATCGGCACTTCGGGTGTCTGTGACGATGTGCTGCACTGCAATGGAGCATGCTGCGTCGGCGACGACGAGACTCCGGCGGAGATAGGCGCAATCGAGATGGACGGACTTTCGCAGGTCTCTGTTGGTGCCACCCAGACGTGCGTCGTGCGTCATGGTGACGTTTACTGCTGGGGGCTGGTCACGTCAGCGCTGGGGTTGCCAGCGCGATTCGCCGAATGCCCCGCTGTCTCGGTCGGAGAGGTAGGACTGTGCGCATCCGACCCGCGCTGCTGCCTGGGCGACGACGAGCCTGTCACCACGTTGGAGCCGGTAGACGTGGGCGGCCCGGTCGCGCAGGTGCTCGCGGCCGGTGTCACGTGCGCGCTGCTCCGCGACGGAACCGTCCGATGCTGGGGTGTCGGCGCGGGGTTGGGTCTCGCTCTGGGTGACGAAGCGATCGGGGACGATGAGTCGCCTTCCGCCGCGCCAGTGGTCGAGGTCGGGGCGGCTGTCGCCCAGCTTGCCGGCACGGGTCCCGTCTGTGCCTTGACCACGAGCGGAGGCGTACGCTGCTGGGGTTGGTGTTGGCTCGACGAGAACTACCAGCAGGTCGCCGGGTGTCTGGGGTATGGGGGGGCAGAGCCAGTTGGGGACGACGAGACCCCGGCGTCCGCCGGCGACCTCCCACTAGCGGACCGAGCGGTCCAAATCTCTTCCCGGTATCAGACGACCTGTGCGCTGCTGGAGAACGGCGGCATCCAGTGTTGGGGCCTGAACATTGGCCTTGAACTCGATAGTGCCGCCGACGCCCCCGTGTACATCTTGCCGGCCGGAGCGAAGCGCGTGGTAGTCGGCGGGACCCCTTCATATTGCGGGCTTTCGAGCGATGGAGTCGTCACCTGTTGGGGCCACGCTTTTGGCTTGGGTGAGCTGGGGCGCGGTGATGGGGTTGAAACGGTCGTCGACCCGGTCGCTTTCGGTCTAGCGGTCGACATCGGGGGGCCCGCGCTCGCCCTGGCGCACACCGGGAGTCCGAACTGCGCCATCCGAGACGACCTGAACGTCTTCTGCTGGGGCGGGTATGCGAATGTTGGAGTAACCGGGCTCGGGAGCACAGAACCCGTTGGTGACGACGAGACCCCTGCGTCCCGCGGGCCGGTGCCATTGCCATGGTAGTGTCCTGAGTTACAGATTCTCGGAGGAAGCGCCGGCGCGCGGCGCATCTCGGCATTTCGGAGGCCATCCAGCCGCTGCCGCGCTGCCGCATGAAGCGTCTTCGACATGGTCGCCTCGCGTCTCGCGGATGCCGAGGGATTCGCCGACTTCGCAGTTGGTCGTTGGTCGCACCCGTCGCGCATCGCGGCACGATCCGAGATCGCAGGGCGAGATGCAGCACGATCTCGGCTTTCGGGGGCCGATCGATTTCGCCTTGATGGCCCCCAAGACCGTGCCTCCGACACTTGGGCAGTCGTTCCGAACGGACCTGGGCACCGATTCCGGCGCACTTGGGCACCGATTCCGGAGCATCTGGCGGTCTGACCGCTCGGCGGGCGCGGCGTAGCCCGGCCTATCGGCGGGCGACGAGAGCGATGGCGCGGGAGACCGCGGACGAGGTGGCGGCACGCCACCGTCGCCGCAGATGAAGCGCGCCGACATGCGGAAAAATCTCGAAGCACTGCGACTGCGGCACAGCCTCGGACTCGGGCGCCGTGCGATCTCGGCGGCGACCGGTCTGTCGAAGGGCCCGGTGAGCGACTACCTCAAGCGCGCGCACGAGGCTGGCGTCACGTGGGAGGTCGTGCGCGAACTCGGCGACGTCGAGCTCGAGGCCAAGCTCTCCTGCGGACTCCGGAGCATCGTGAACGCAGAGATCCGAACATCGTGACACGAAGATCGAAGATCGGAGCATCGTGAACACGAAGAGCGGAGCATCGTAAACCCGAAGATCGGAGCATCGTGAACAGCGGGGAGAGTGCAGTTGGGCTGGACAGCCGGATCTGGTCGCGGCCCCCTCATGGCCGTGACGACCCCGAGACTGCCCATGCATCGCATCCGAGAAATTCTCCGCCAGAAGTGGGGCCTGGGCCGCGCGCACCGTGAGATCGCTCGCAGCGTGGGCCGCAGCGTCGGGCCGGTATGGAAGGCGGTCGATCGCGCGAGCGCGTCGGGGCTGGATCTCGCCGCGATCGACGAGCTCGACGACGTCGAGGTCGAGCGGCGTCTGCAGGCCGTGCGGGTCGAGGCGCCGGCGCTCACTGCCAACATAGTTGCAGATTGCATGGTTAGATCAGTTGCCGCGCTTCAGCTCAGGCATTCGCTGTTGAGCTTCACGACGTCGGGCCGATCCCGGCTCCGCGTGTTGCCGAGCCAGCGATCGGGTCGGCGCATCCTCCCAGCGGCTTAGTTAGGTGGCCTTGCGATGCTCGAGGACCACGAGGTCGTGCCCGTGGTGGCGCTGCGCCGGGTGACGAACCCGACGGCACTGTGGAGGTGCTGGTCGTTGTACCAGGCGAGGAAGGCGGTGACCGACGCGCGCGCGGCGTCGAGGTCGGCAAACGGGCCGTCGGGATAGGGGGGGTACACTTCACCATACGCGACGGAGTCGGCGAAGGCGTTTGTCGTCGCATGCGGCCGCGAGCAGCTCGGCATCACGCCGAGCTGCTGCAGCTTGGCGAGCATCGTGTTTATCTCCGTCGCCTACCTCAGGTCAGAGACTAGGGCAGTGGGCCACCTCGAGAAATCCAGAGCCGTAGCCGCCGCCGTCAAAGAACCCGTAGGTGATCGCACGTCGAACCATCGACGGATGTGAGCCAGAGTATATCACAGAATTGATCCTGTCCATTGTCGCGGGCGTAAGGGCGGCGGCCCAGTTCGCCCCGCCGTCGTTGCAGTCGCTCCCGGTCAACACGCCGATTTGAACAGGAGCACCAAGCAACGAAGTCCAGACGGGAGAGCCGCTCATTCGCTTTGTGGCTTCGATGTCTGCGCGGATTGTTCCGCTGCCCGACTCTTCGTCTCGTACGATCTCCAGCAGAGTTGCCGCTGCCGAGGTCGTGTACGGCCAGAGTTCCTCGCGGCAGGCTTGCGGGTCCACGGCGGGGCCAGACGGTGGTCTGCGCCCGCATGCGTAGCCAGTGCTGCGCACCGTGACGCCGATGAAGGCGAGATCCTCCGCTAGCGTGATTGTGGGCATCGTGGCCGGCGACGGTGCGCCATCTAGTGTCTGCGGTGCTTGACTGAGCTTGAGCACGGCAAAGTCGAATGCTTTGCGCGCTCGGACCGTCGCAGTGGTTTGGTCTTGCAACGGAAGTGTAAACTCTACGGGTATCCATACGTCACTGACGGAAACGCTCCCGAAGGGCTTGCAGTCTACGCCGCACTGTGCTAGCGAGAATCCGACTTGTGACGCATAGACATCGTTGCCGAAGTACACGGCATGAGCTGCAGTCAGAATGAAGTTAGGCGCGATGAGCGTGCCGGTAGCCCCTCCGATCCCTCCCGATCCGGCGCTGAATACGCGGCCGATGCTGCGGTAGGGCGAGGTGATCAGGGCTGTAGCAACGTCCTGCACAGTTTCAAATTGATTCCCATGGAAGTAGTAGTAGGCGCCGGCGACGCAGTTTGGATTGTAAGGGTAGTCAGGGTCGCACCCCTCAGTTTGGACCTCGCAACCGATTCCGCCACCGTGTAGGCCGCCGTCGAATGCCGGGTTGTCGCCTGCGGGGCGCCCGAGACAGCCGCGGCAGCTGCACCTCGCCAGTGCGCCACGCTCGATCACGGGGGAGCTGGGCGCCGAGCTCTCGGTTTTCGTAGTTCGGGGGTTCTGCGTCCCCTGCCGACGCGAAGGGTGGGGCGAGTTGGTGTTGTAGCTTGCCCCGCAACCACATGATTCGGCCGGGAGCTGTTGCACGCGACCTGGCGCCGTGTACTGGCCTCCGCGCATGCTCGCGAGCAATCGCCTCGCCGCACGATCCCCGGTTGGATCCGCCGCGTCGAACGAGATCTCGCGCGCGTCGAGCCGAGAGTCGGAGGTATCGTCTGTGGGCATCAGGTTCTCACTTCTCGCTCGCATCGAACGAGTGCACGGGAAACATGAAGCACGAAGCAGCCAATCCGTCGAGGTGCGGGTGGGCGACCGAGTGCCGCTGCAGTTCTTGCTTCGACCAATTTCGGCCCGTTCAGCAAGGCGTCACCGGGGCTTGGGCTACGGAGGTCGCCACCGAAGTCGTCGGTTCCGCGGCATTGCATCGGCGCGCTACTGCATCTACTCGCGCACGACCAGCTCGAGCGAGTACGTCGCCATCAGCTGGGTCGCGCCCGAGGGCTGCACCCAGCGGGTGCCGACGCGCACCCACGCGGGGATGTTGTTCACCTGCGTCGCGGTGTTGATGCCGACGGAGACGGCGTTCAGCGCGACGGTGAGGAAGTCGGCCCCGACGACCTCGGGGTCGTCAGGATCCGGGTAGATCCCGCGCACGAACACGGTCCCGGTGGCCCCGGCGCCGAAGTTCTTCTGTGTCATCCGTACGTTGAGGATGATCTCACGTGCGTGGACGACGTTGATTGCGCCGGCGTGGACGTACTCGTACGTCGTGCTGACGGGAAGATTCGAATAGTTGAGGGTCACTTTCCTCTGCACGACGATGAGCTGTCCGGCCATGACTCCACCTCCACGATTGCCGACTCCGGCGATCGAACCCTACGGGTGCCAGGGGTGCCGAGCAACCGCGGTCCACACGGTGGGCGGTGCTCACGGCGAGCGGACGAACCCGGGCCTCCCTCGCGGGGTGCACCGCTGCGGCCGCGTCGCCCCGCGATCACAGATCCCACCTCACCCGGCCAAGGACCCCCGCGCATGCACGCCCGGCGTCTCCCGCTCGCGTACCGCTGCACCGGCTTCGTCGGCCGTCCGGCCGACGCGCGCGCGCCCGCGTGGTGCGATCGCTGCAGCCAGCCGGTGCACGATCTGTCGCGACGCACCGCCGCGGAGGTGGACGCGCTGATCCACGCGCACGCCGGCCGCCGGTTGTGCATCGCGTATCGCGTGCGTCGTGATGGCGAGGTCGTGCTGCGCCGCGGCGGCGCGGGCGTGGTCGCGGCGGCGGTGGCCGCGGCCGCGCTCGCGTGCGCGCCGTATCGCGTCGATGAACCCGCGGCCGCCGATGCCTGTGTCGACGCCGCGGGCTACGAGGTGCCGTGCCCGCCGCGCGCGGGCGTGCTGGTGATTCCACACGCGCCGCCGCGACCCGCCGCGCGGCCGCGGCCGCGGGAGCCGCAGCGGCGCGGCGAGGTCGTCGTGCTCGACGACGACGAGCTCATGCTCTTGGGCGTGTTCGACGAGGATCTCGCGCGCGAGGCCGCGCGCCGGCCCTGAGACGGGTCGGGCGCGCGGCCACCGCAGTGCCGGCGGGGCCGAGGAATCGATTTGCCCGGCTCGTGTCACTGTCGTGGTCGATGAGGATCCCGCACACCGCCATCGTGAGCCTGACCGTGACCGTGCCGTTTCGCTGCACGGCGTGTGGGTGCCGTGCGAGCGTGCAGATCACCGACAAGGGCCTCTCGGCCGTCGGTCACCCGCGGTGGTTCGCGAAGGCCGGTGAGCCCGAGGCGCTGGTCGAGGCCGCCTACGAGCGCGCGCGCACGCGGGCGCGCAAGTCCGCGCGGGTCTCGGCCGCGAGCCTGCCATGCCCGCACTGCCACCACCGCAGCGGCGTCGCGCGGCTGCGCTTCGCGCTGTCGCTGGTGCTGCCGTGGTTGCTCGGCGCCGCGATCGCGACCACCCTCACCGCCGCCGGGCTCGAGCCGTGGCAGCCGTGGTACGAGCGCGCGCTGTACGGTGCGATGGCGCTCGGTGCCGTCGCCGCCGCGATCGCAGCCGTGATCTCGATCCGCCGCGACCTCGCCCGTGCGCATGCCAGCGCGCGCCTCCAGGACATCGAGCGGCCCGCGGGCTGAGAGCGCGTCCGCGAATGCTGACAGGCTCTCGTCGCGCAGCGACCGGACGGTGAGGGGTCCCGTGACCGGCTTCGCCGTCGCGGAGCGTCCTGTGCCTGGACTGCGCCGCGATCACGGCACCAGCACGAGCTTGCCGCGCACGCGTCGATCCGCGAGCCGCTGCAGCGCCTCGGCTGCACGATCGAGTGGCAGCACCGCGTCGAGATGCGGCACCAGCTCGCCCTGCGCCAGCCACTGCAGCAGCTGCTCGAGGTGGGCCCGGTTGCGCGCGGGCTCGCGGTTGGCGAACGCACCCCAGAACACGCCGACGATCTGGCAGCCCTTGAGCAGCACCAGGTTGAGCGGCAGCTTCGGGATCTCGCCGCTGGCGAAGCCGACCACCAGCAGGCGCCCTTGCCAGCCCAGGCTGCGCACCGCGGCCTCGGTCAGCGCGCCGCCGACCGGGTCGTAGACCACGTCGACGCCCTCGGGCGCCAACGCCTTCGCGCGCGCGCGCAGATCCTCGCGCGAGACGTCGATGGTCGCGTCGGCGCCGTGCGCCTTCGCGATCGCCAGCTTGGCCTCGCTCGACGCCGCCGCGATCACGCGCGCGCCCAGGCGCCTGCCCAGCTGCACCGCCGCCAGGCCCACACCACCGCCGGCGCCCAGCACCAGCAGCGTCTGGTCGCGCTGCAGCGCCGCGCGATCGACCAGCGCGTGCAGCGTCGTGCCGTACGCCACCGGCAGCGCCGCCGCGGCCTCGAACGCCACGCCGGCCGGCAGGCGCACGGTCATCGCCGCGTTGCAGCAGGCCTGCTCCGCGAACGCGCCCGCGAGCATCGTCGCGCACACGCGATCGCCGGGCGCGAGCTGCTGCACGTTCGCACCCACCGCGGTGACGATGCCCGCGACCTCGCCGCCGAGCACGAACGGTCGCGGCGGATCGAACTGGTACTTGCCCTGCGTGATGAGCACGTCCGGGAAGTTGACGCCCGCGGCGCGGACCTCGACCACGACCTGGTCGGGCCCCGGCGTCGGCGGATCGATCGTGTCGACGCGCAGGCCCGCGGGCCCGGTGAGCTCGTGGCAACGCACTGCTCGCATGGCCCACACATACCAGAGCCGCCCCGGGCGCAACCACGGCCGCGCGGCTGCGTCCTTGTCGTCGAGGACCCGTCCATGCGCGCGTCACCGAGAGCGTCGATCCCGTCGTTGGCCGTGGTTTCGTTCGCGCTGGCCTGCCACGACAGCGGTGGCACCGCGACGCTCTCGGGCGGTGGCAGCGGCTCGGCCAGCGCGAGCGCCAGCGCGACCGCCGAGGGCGGTGGCTCGAGCGGCGCCGGCAGCAGCGGCGCGAGCTCGGCCAGCGCCAGCGCGGCCAGCGACACCGCCGCCGGCAGCAGCTCGAGCAGCGACGCGACCGCCACCGCCACCGACGATGCCGGCAGCTCGAGCAGCGCCAGCGGAGCCGACGGCAGCGGCTCGGGCGGCAGCGGCGGCGAGTCGAGCAGCAGCGGCGGCGAGCTGCAAGACGGCGTGCTCGACGTCACCTTCATCGCGCACGACGACTGCACCTTCACGCTGCAGCCGGCCTCGATCTCCGTGCCCGAGGGCACCGAGTTCACCGTCAACTGGATCAGCTCCGCGCGCAGTGCCGTGCCGGCCGACATCGCCAAGATCGATCGGTTCAACGCCGTGCCGATCATCTTGGGCATGGAGCCCGGGACCTCGTATCACGACGAAGTGCGCGTCTGGTGCGGTGCGCTCTTCACCGGCACCTTCGACTTCGAGCTCACCAGTTGCTACGACCCGGTGTACCTGCCGGTCGATTGCTCGGCGTGATGCCGTGAACGAAAAAGCGCCCGGCGGTCGGTGACCACCGGGCGCTCTCGCATGGGCGCCGCGATTGCGGCGCGCGGTTCAGCTGATGCCGTCGAGCAGCGACTGGAAGCGACCCGCGTGCGACTTCTCGGCCTTCGCGAGGGTCTCGAACCAGTCGGCGATCTCGGCGAAGCCCTCTTCGCGGGCGGTCTTCGCCATGCCCGGGTACATGTCGGTGTACTCGTGGGTCTCGCCGGCGACCGACGCACGCAGGTTGCTGACGGTGTCGCCGATGGGCAGGTCGGTGGCCGGATCGCCGACCTTCTTGAGGTAGTCGAGGTGACCGTGCGCGTGGCCGGTCTCACCCTCGGCGGTCTCGCGGAAGTTGCCCGCGATCTCCGGGTAGCCTTCCACGTCGGCGATCTTGGCAAAGTAGAGGTAGCGGCGGTTCGCCTGCGACTCGCCGGCGAACGCGGCCTTGAGGTTGCCGTGGGTCTTGGTTCCCTTGAGCTCTGGCATCGTGGATCTCCTTGCTCGGCGACGCTGCGCTGCACCGAGCGGGCTCGGCCGGCGCGAGGGCAGTGACGCCAGCGGGTTGATAACACAACCCTCGCGTCCGCGATCCCGCGCGCGCCAGGTGGTCGCAGGGGCGCGCGCGGGGCGGCTGCGGGCCGCTGCCGGGATTCGGCTATGCTGGGGGCCCGGCCGCCGGGCCGGGCTGCCGCGCCGATGGATCAGCACGATGTCACGCATGTCGCGGAGCTCGCAGCGCTCGAGCCCGGCATCGGCATGCACACCGCGTTCGCGGTGATCCGCCACCTGCGTCGCGGGCAGACCCGCGCGGGCAAGCCGTTTTGGGAGATCCGCCTCGCCGATCGCGGCCGCACGGTCGCGGGCAAGATCTGGAGCGACGCGACGCGTGCGATGACGGCGGCCGAGGAGCTCGAGGTCGGCGCGCACGTCAAGGCGCTGTTCGAGATCGACGAGTACAAAGGCGCGCTGCAGCTGTCGGTGCGAGGGCTGCGGCGCGCGAGTCCGGGCGAGCCCGGCTACGACCCCGCGCTGCTCGCCGACGAAGGCGCGGCGCTGGTCGGCGATCTGGTCTGCGACGTGCTGGTCTTCGACATCGAGACCGTGCCCGCGGTCGATCTGCGCAAGGCTCCGCCGACCATCGCGCAGGCGGTGGCCAAGCACGCCGAGCGCAACGAGTGGGACCAGGCCAAGGTCATGAGCCTGTCGCCGTACTTCGGCCAGGTGGTCTCGCTCGCGGTCGGCAACGGCGAGCAGGATCCGCGCACGCAGGACGTCACGGTGTTCGTGGTGCCGCCCGCGGGCGCGTCGGCGCAGGCGCAGGCCAGCTTGCCGCACTGGATCCGCCCCGTCAGCGAGGTCGAGCTGCTGCAGGCGTTCTGGTCGCTCGCCGGCACCGCCAACGTCGTCGTCAGCTACAACGGCCGCGGCTTCGACGTGCCGTTTCTGATCGGTCGCTCGCTGATCCACGGCGTGCCCGTGCGCACCGATCTGCTGGGCAACAAGTACTCGCTGCGGCCGCACCTCGATTTGTTCGCGGTGCTCGGCAGCGGCAGCGGCGGCAGCCGCGGGCCCGCGTCGCTCGACGTGGTGTGCTGGGCGCTGGGCCTGGCCAGCCCCAAGGAATCGATGGACGGCTCGATGGTCGCGACCGCGTACGCCAAGGGCGACCTCAACCAGATCGCGCTGTACAACGCCGGCGACGTGCGTGCGACCACGGGTGTGTTCCAGCGCGTGCGCGATCAATTGCTGCGCTACCGCGAAGACTGGTGACGCGCGCGGCCGCGGCCCGCTCGACCGCGCGCGCCACCACCAGGATCACTGCGCGTCGTCTGCGGGCTCGGCCTCGCCGCCGCCGTCCTTGTCGGCGTCGTCGGTCTGGTCGGGCACGGGCTCGCCGTCCTTCGCCTCGGGGCAGGCCGCGAACTCGCAGTTGGGTCCGGAGCGTGAGACCGAGCTGCCGTCCGGGCAGACCTTGGCCTCTTCGGTGCAGACGCCGCCCTTGCCGTCGGGCTTGGTCGTGTCCTTCTTGCCCGTGCACGCGCCCAAGGCGGCGAGCACGAGCGCGATCGTGAGGGTCTTCGCGTTCATGGCCCCCGAACGCCGCTGCGGCCGCGGGGCTTTCGCCTCGGCGTCGGGCGTTGGCGTCCGCGCGCTGTCCGGCGCGAGAGCGCTGCGATACGCTGGCGGTCGTGGATGCGCTGCAGCGCCTGCTCGAGCTGGTCGCGCGCGAGCTCGAGGCCGACGACGTGCGGCTGGAGCTCACGCTGCGCGCGCCGGCGCCCGAGGCGATCTGGGTCGAGCTCGCCGGCGGCTTCCGCCTGCACGCGATCTTCGGTATCCCGCCGATCGACGCCGACGCGAGGCGCGAGAAGCTGGTCGCGCTGGCGCAGACCTTCTCGACCACGTTCGACGCGGCGCTGGCCCGCGCGCCCGCGCCGATGACCGGCACCGAGCTCGCAGCCCACGCGCTCGACGAGACGCTCACGCAGGTGGTCGATCGCGCGGCCGCGATCGCGGCGGTGGTGATCGACGACGCATCGCCGATGATCTGGGGCAGCTCGCTGCAGCCGCGCGGGGCCGAGGACGTCGATGTCGCGTCGTGGGTCACGGCGGCGGCCCAGGCCGCGGCCAAGCACGGGCGCGAGCTGGCGGCGCTGGTGGTCGCGTCGGCGAGCGAGCTCGACGCGGCGCTCGCGGACGTCGCGGCCGAGGATCGCAACCGCATCGTGCGGGCTGCGAGCCGGCTCGCGCAGTCGGGGCCGGTGCGGACGCTGGCGCAGTGGCGGCAGATGATCGCGACCATGCGGGCGATCGCGGCGGCGCGGCGGGCGGGCGGCGATGCGAAGCAGTCGGCCACGGGGGCCGAGCCGTGGGGGTTCATCTCGCGGGGGTTCGGTGGGATCTATCGCGTGGTGCTCGCGTGCGACGTCGGTACGTCGGAGCTGCACGCGGAGGCGACGCTGCTGCGGGCGTTGCCGGTGATCGAGAAGCAGGTCGCGATGCTGCCGCCGATTCAGCCTGGGGGTGGGCCTGGGGGTGGCGGGGGGCGTGGGCAGGTCGTGCGGTTGCGGCCGCCTTGAGGCTGTCGCGGGCGCGGGGCGGGCACGGGCAGGGGCACGGGCTCGGGCACGGGGGAGCAGACCCCTCGCGGGGTCACGCTCCTAGCCGCAGCCGCCGCAGAACTGACACGCCAGGCCGCACACGCCGGACCACTGGTTGGTGCAGCAGCCGGGCAGGATCCCGCAGACGCAGTCCTCGCAGATGCAGCCGTCGCA
>JAIBBS010000080.1 GCA_019694555.1 Nannocystaceae bacterium | reverse complement strand
CTGGCACTGCGCGGCGACGCGTTGGTCGGCGCCGGGCGTGCGCGCGAGGCGATCGCCGAGCTCGAGCGCGCGCGCGAGCTGTTGACCGCGCTGTACGACGCGCGCGGTGCCGAGCTCGGCATCGTCGAGTCGAACCTCGGTGCGGCCTACTCGGCGCTCGACGAGCCCGAGCGCGCGAGCGTGCACCAAGGTCGCGCGCTCGCGCTGCTCGAGGCGGCCTACGGCCCCGAACACCCCGATCTCGCGTTCCCGCTGCTGGCGATCGCGCAGGCGTTGGGTGCACGTGGACGACACGACGAGGCGCTGCCGTCGTTGCGACGCGCGGCCGCCCTCGCGCCACCGCAGGCGCGACCGTTCGCGCAGGCGCGCCTGGCCGCCGGACTGGTCGCGGTGGGCCGCATCGACGAGGGCCTCGACACCTTCGCGCGCGCGCGTGCCGGGCTGGGCGAGGTCGACATCGACCCGGTGCTGGTCGGCGACGTCGAGGAGTCCTTCGCGAACGCGCTGTGGTCCGCGCAACGAACGACCGAGGCACGCGCCGCGGCCATGCGCGCGCACGAAGCGTTCGTCGACGCCGATCAGCCCGCGCGCGCCGAGGCGATCGCGCGCTGGCTCGCGCAACATCCCGAGGCCGCGTCGATCACTCGCAGCCCACCCGCGCCGTCGCGAACACCACCTCGTCGATGAAGAACGACAGCGGTCGCGGCGGCGGATCGGTGTAGCTGGTGAAGCGCAGCGCGTTGAGGCCGGCGTCGCGCCATGGCCCGCGGAAGCGCAGCGCGCTGCCCTGCGCCTGCAGCTCGCCGTCGATCCACACCTGTGCCTCGCCGTCGTCGTGCTCGTCCAGCCGCACGTACGCCTCGATGCATCGCCAGGTGCCGGCGTGGGCGGCGTCGAACCACGTCGTCGTGCCGTGCGCGCGCCAGATGTTGCGCAGGCCACCGCGCCAGTCGTTGCGGCCGTCACAGCGCAGCCGACCGTCGGGCTCGATGCAGCTCCAGCCCAGCGGCGCGAGCCGCAGATCGTCCTCGGCTCGGATCGCGATCTCGGCGGCGATGGCCCAGCGCTGCGGATCCATCGCGATGAGCTCGCCGAAATCGCCGATCGCGTGCCCGGGCCAGTCGTCGACGGTGCGCAGGCGGTAGCGCAGCCACAGCGCGTCGAAGTGTTCGTCGGCGGCGTCGATCTCGGCACCGTGCTGCGGCGACTCGGGCCCGGCACCGATGCGCAGCGTGACCCAGCCGCCGAAGCCCACGTACGGGCGCAGGTGCACCGCCAGCATCTGCCCGCCGCGATCGTCGGCGACGAGCTCGAAGCCGCGATCGAACACCAGCCACTCGCCCAGCTGCAGCCGCGGATCGTCGATGGCGTCGAAGTCCTCGCAGCCGACCCAGCTCGCGGGTGCGGACGCGGGGCAACCGTCGGCGAGCCGATCGCGCTGCGGCGGCGGCGACGGGACCGAGCGCGCCGCGTCGGGCTGGGGCGCGGGTTCGGTCGCGCGGCAGCCGAGCACGAGCACGACCGCGCACGCACGCGCGCAATCGATTGCGCGACGCCACCCGAACTGCCGGGGCCGTGCCGCGCCGCACACCCAGGTCACGTCCTGCTCGCTTGCACCCATCGGCTGCCCACTTGCCCGGCTCGCACGGACGAGCGCACGTGTAGCATCGAAGGATGTTTCGGGGTGGGCTCGGGGGCAAGATTGCGTGCGCGGGCCTCGGCCTGCTCGGCTGGGGTCTGGGCGCTGCGACGGCGCGCGCCGAGACCGTCTGCGGCACGGTCGCGGAGTTCAACACCGCGATGGCCGAGGCGGGCACGAGCGCGAGCGACGTGACGCTGACGTTCGATCTCGTGGGCGTGAACCCGGCCGACTTCGCCGGCGGCAAGGGCTCGCTGGCGCAGATGCGCAACAGCAGCTGTGCCGCGGGCCAGGACGCCGTCATCAAGGTCTACGGGCCCGAAGACCCGCCCAACGTCGCGCATCCGTCGGGCACGCTGAAGATGGAGTACGGCAACGCGTGCTGCGGTGGCACCTGCGGCGAGAACTGGGCCGACCCCAACGCCTCCGCGGTGGTGTTCGTCGACGGTAGCGAGACCTGCGCGGTGACGATGTGGATGCGGCCGACCGAGGCCGGCTACACGCTCGCCTGCAACGTCGGCCAGTTCGATGGCCTGGGCATGAACCCCGAGGGCAACACCGTCGACGCGATCTCGCTGCTCGAGTACATCACCGCCGACGGCGGCACGATCTGGGGTCTGGCCAACGCGACTGCGAGCAACGACCAGGTGTGCTGGGAGGCCGTGCCCAGCGACATGATGACCGTGACCGTGCCGGTCATCGAGGACGTCGCGGCGGGACCCGGCTGGCCTGACACCGTGTTTCCCGATCCGACCGATCTCGCGGTCGAGGCCGACGGCACCACCGCGTATCTCAAGTTCGAGGTGCCCGCGATCGAGGGCAAGATCACCGGCGCACGACTGTCGATGCACGTGAGCACCGCGCCTTCGTCCGACGGCGACGGCGGCGAGGTGCACCTGGTCGCGGACTCGACGTGGTCGGAGTCGACGATGACGTGGAACACGCGGCCGACGTTCGAGCCGGCGTCGCTGGGGCGCATCGGGCCCGGGGCTGCGGACACGCCGCTCTCGATCGAGCTCGGCACTGCGATCGATCAGGGTGGGACGTGGTCGCTCGCGGTGTTCTCACCGCCGACCGACGGCAACGGCACGCACTTCTGGTCGAAGGAGGGCAACGCAGCGGCGGCGGCGAGCCTGCGCATCGAGTACGTCGTGGTCGATGGCGACGGGGACGGCACGCCGGATGGGCCCGACTGCGATGATGCGGACGCGGACGTGTCGCCGGATGCGTCCGAGAGCTGCAATGGCGTCGACGACGATTGCGACGGGATGATCGACGAAGGGTGTGGTGCCGACGGCGGCGGGAGCAGCGGTGGCGGCGGGCTGGATACGGACGACGGGTCGGGATCGGGAAGTGGTGGTGCCGGCAGTGATGATGGGGCGCCGTTGCCGGGCGGGCCTGGGCTGCGCGGGGCGCAGACGGGGTGTGCGTGTCGGAGCGAGGGGGGACGGGGGTTGGGGGCGGTTTGGGTGATCGGAGTGTTGGGGTGGCGCAGACGGGCGAAGGCACGCCGAGCGTGATCTCGCGGGTCACACTCGGCGCCACCACAACGTCAACATCGACGCCGACACCAACACCAACAACGCGTACAGCAGCGGCAACCACAACATCCGCTCGTGCATCGACTCGGGGAACGTCGCGACGATGATGCCCAGCGCGAGCGGGCTGTTCTGGATGCCGGTCTCGAAGGCGATGGCGCGACGCTGCGGCACCGGGAGGCGGGCGATCGTGGCGCCGAGGTAGCCCAACGCGAAGCCGCACAGGCCCACGCCGGCGGCGGCGGCGAACATCGCGATGCTGGTGCGGCCGAGCAGGCCCGCGTTGCCGACCAGACCGGTGACGATGAGCAGTGCGAGCACGCCCAGTCCGGCGAACGAGCCGATGCGCTCGATCGCCGGCGCGCGGGCGGGCCAGCGCGCGCGCACGGCCATGCCCGCGCCCAGCGGCACCAGCATCAGCGCGAGCGTGCTGACGATGCCGCCTTGCGGGATCGAGAAGCTCGCGGAGGTGAACGCGCTGCCGTAGAGCCCCAACACCAGCGGCATGAACACGACCGCGGTCACGGTCGAGATCGCCGTCATCGACACCGACAGCGCAACGTCGCTGCGCGCGTACATCGTGAAGAGGTTCGAGGTCGTGCCGCCGGGCACGCAGCCGACCACCAGCAGCGAGATGGCCTGGTCGTCGGGGAGCCGCAGCGCCTTGGCCAGCGCGAACGCCACGAGCGGCATCCACCCGAACTGCGACGCCAGGCCCAGCAACGGCGCGAACGGTCGGCGCGCGACCTGACGGAAGTTGTCCGCGGTCAACCCTGCGCCCATGCCGAACATGAGCACGAGCAAGAGGATCGCGAGCAGAGCTTTCTCGAGCGGGCCGAGCACGGCGCACGATGGTACCCGTGCGCGCGCGCGGTGGGAGCGTTCGCGCCCGGGGGCCGCGCACGCGCTCGTCGCCGCCGGGCGCTCACACGAACGCGAGGTGCTGCGGCTGCGCGCCCTCGGGTCGCCGCAGCTGCACGAGGTCCTTCTGCAGCGCGTCGAGGGCCTCGTTGACCTTGTGCTGCAGGCACAGCGAGCCGCACATCTTCTGGGCGTCGAACGCCGGCGACGCGAGGTGGTTCATGACCTCCCAGTAGCGGTCGCTGGCCCAGATGTCCTTGAAGCGGGTCTCGCAGATGTTGCCGATGTGGAACTTGGCGTAGCGCTCGTTGAACAGCATGCCGCACGGCGCGACCAGACCCGAGCCCGACAGCTGGATCATGAACGGCGGGCCGTAGCAGCGCTGGTACGAACGTTGGCCCTTGGCCTCGATCTTCGACCACTTCACCACGACCTTGTAGTGCTCGTCCGAGAGCGCCTCGGCCGCGCGCAGCTGATCGTAGATGCGTTCGTACGCGTCGTAGTCCACGCCGAGCTCGCCGTCCTCCGAGTCCGAGCAGTGCTTGAGCACGAGGTAGTCGGGCCGCAGCTGCTGGCCCAGACGCGCCAGCGGCAGGATCTGATCGCCGTAGCCCGGCATCACGACCATCTGCATGCCGATCGTGACCGGCAGCCCGTCGCGCTGCTTGATCTCGACCATGTCGCGGATGTTCTGGCACACCTGATCGAACCAGCCCTCGCGCACGCCCATGATCTGTGCGTAGCGCTCGCGCTCGCCCGCGGAGATGTTGACGCGCAGGTACGTCAGGTACGGCAGCACCTCCTCCAGCCGCATGCGCGTGAGCGCGAGCCCGTTGGTGCCGACCGCCATCGACAGACCCAGCTCGTGGCCGTAGCGCACGGCGTCGGCGAACACCGGCGAGATCGTGCTCTCGCCGTCGGAGACGAAGCTGATGCCGCGCACGCCGATCTCGGCGCAGTCCTCGAGGAAGCCGCGCATGACCTCGCGCGTGATGACCTTGCGGTCGTTCTCCTGCAGCATCGCGTAGCAGTACTCGCACGCGAAGTTGCACGCGCGTGTGAGCGCCATGTCGATGGTGATCGGCGCGATGCGCTCGCCGCGTTGCCACGCGGCGACGCGATCGAGATGCCACGCGATCTTGGTGCCATCGAGGATGAGGTCGGTGTGCTCGGTCAGGCCGGTCATGTCTCGCTCCCGCGGCTCACACCACCGCCAGGCGGCGCAGCTTGTTGCGGTCCTTGCGTTCCTCGAGGTACAGCTCGAGCCGCGGATCGATCTCGGCCTGCAGCGCGCGCTCGAGCGCCATGCAGTGCGCCGCGCGCTCGGGACCCGCGAGCGTGCCGCCGAGCCGCGCGACGATGCGGATGTCGATCTCGATCGCGACCAGCTCGGCGTCGCTCGCTTCGGCGCCGTGGGCCCTGGCGTAGCGCGCCAGCGTCGCGGTGACGGCCTGTGCGCGCGCGTTCTCGTCGAGCGCGCGCCAGCGCGGCCCGGGGCCGGCGTCGTAGCGACTGTCGCGCTCGGCGAAGCCGGTGTGCTCGCGGTAGCGCTGCAGCGCCTGACGCACCAGCAGCGTCGGCAACGCGAACGCGGGATCGGCCGCGCGGGGCGTGACGATGCCCGGCACCGGCGGCGGCGCGCTGCGATCGCGCAGCGCCGCCTCGAGCCGCGCGGGCCCGTGCTGCGCGGCCTCGAGCACCGGCAGCGACTCGATCACGCGGCACAGCACCTCGAGCACACCGGTGGTGACGGCGTCGGTGCTGCCGAAGAAGCCGGCCTCGCGCACGCGGTGCGTGTCGTGTTCGATCGCCAGCGTGAGCATCACGCCGTCGTGGCCCGCGGCCACCAGCACGCAGCCGGGATGCGGCGGCAGCAGGTGACCGTGGAACGGATCCCGCGCGGCCTCGGCGATCGCCGCGGCGTAGGGCGAGACCGTCGCGCGTGCCGGCGCGGGCGCGGCGGCACGCTCGCGCACCGGCGGGCGCGGGCGCGACGGCGCCACCGCGGGCAAACCCACCGCCGGATGCAGCCCCTGCACGAGGATCGAGCAGCGCTGCGCGTCGTCGTGCAAGCACGCCGAACCGAAGCGCGCGGCCATGTCGAGCAACACGCCGCGATCGATGCCGGCGAGCGTGGCCGCACCGATGTCGAGCTGCACCGCGCCGCAGCCGGCGGCCGCGGCCGCGTCCCAGAGGTTGCGCAGGCTCGCGACGGGATCGTCGTCGGGCACCCACAGCGCCAACCACGCCTCGGCGGGACCGAAGCCGCGCAGCCGATCGAGCAGGTTGGTGCGGTAGTCGGCGAGCAATGCGTCGTAGTCGAGCACCGCCAGCGCGGGCGCGTCGTCGTGTGCGGGTCCACGCGGGGCCAGCTGCGTCATCGATAGAACTCCGCGATGGTGGCGGCGACGCGCTCGATGTCGGCGTCGCGCAGAAACTGGTGGATCGGCAGCGACAGGATGCGCGCCGCCTGGGCCTCCGCGACCGGGAAGTCGCCGGGTCGGTGGCCGAGCGCGCGCGCGGCGGGCTGCAGGTGGATCGGCACGGGATAGTGGATCGAGCTGCCGATGCCGTGCGCAGCGAGGAACTGCTGCAGCGCGTCGCGGCGATCGAGCTGGACCACGAAGGTGTGGAAGCTGTTGAAGGCCTCGGGGGCGCACGCGGGCCAGTACACGTGCGCGGGGTCGAGCAACGCCTGGTAGCGCGCGGCGTTGTGCCGCCGCGCCGCGAGCACGCCGTCGAGCTGCGCGAGGCGATGGCACAGCACCACCGCCTGGATCGTGTCGAGCCGCGAGACCGTGCCCCACTCGGCCACGGTGTTGCGATCGACCAGGCCGTTGTTGCGCAGCCGTCGCAGTCGCACCGCGAGGCCGTCGTCGTCGGTGACGACGAAGCCGGCGTCGCCGACCGCGTTGAGGTTCTTGAGCGGGTGGGCCGAGAAGCAGCCCACCGTGCCGAAGCGCCCGGCATGCACGCCGCGCCAGCGCGAGCCGAACGCCTGCGCTGCGTCCTCGATGACCGCCAGCCCGAACCGCTCCGCCAGCGCGCCGATCTCCTCGACGCGGGCGATGCGACCGGTCAGGTGCACCGGCATGATCGCGCGGGTGCGCGGCGTGATCACGCGCGCGACCGCGTCGGGATCGAGGCCCTGGTCCGGCAGCACGTCGGCGAACACCGGCCGCGCACCGACCATCACGATCGCCGCGGTCGACGCGACGAACGAGTTGGGCGGCGTGATGACTTCGTCGCCCGGCCCGATGTCGAGCGCGCGCAGCGACAGCACCAACGCATCGGTGCCCGACGCGACTGCGATCGTGTGCCGCGCGCCGGTGTACGCACAGACCTCGAGCTCGAAGCGCTCGATCGCCGCGCCGCCGATCCACTGACCCTGCGCGAGCGCCTCGACGATCGCAGGGCCCAACACCTGCTGCTCGGCGGCGAACTGCGCCGCGAGATCGACGTAGGGGATCGGTGTCCCGTTCCCGGCCGGCGCAGACGCATGAGCAGCGTGGGACATGGCGGTCGCGATCGGTTCGTAAGGACGGCGCGACCGCGATGCCAGGGGGTGTCACCGCGCCGCGCGGCGGCGCCAACCCGGTTGGCCCCGGCCGCCCGCGCGCGCCCGGCATCACGGCGCTTTGTCGCGCATGCGCGTTGCAAGGCTCCGCGCATGCTGCGACGCGGAGTCTTGGCCGCCGCGCTCGCGGGGCCCGCGTGCACCGACCGTCCGGTCGTCGAGCAGTGCTTCGAGGTGGTGTGGCGCGTCGAGCTCGGGGCGTCGTCGGGTCGGGTCGCGGACGCGACGCTCGGGGCCGACGGCTCGCTGTTGCTGCTGATGGACGATGACGACAGCGTGATCCTCGAGCTCTCGGCCGAGGGCGAGCTGCGCGAGGGCCCACACTTTCCCGAGGCCGGCGCGACGGTCTCGGATCGGCATCCGGTGGCGCTCGCGATCGACCAGGACGGACGCCGCTGGGCCACGATGGTCGAGTGGAGCCGCGCCGTCGGCGTGTGGTCCGTCTTCGTCGACGATGGTGGCCCAGAGCTTCAAGCGCAGAGCATCGTCGCGCCCGACGACGCGTGGGTGTGGTCGGTCGGGTCGCTGGCGGTGCACGGCGCGTCGCTCTTCGTCGGGGGCACGGTTCGCGCCCCCGAACAGGACGCGTTCGAGGGTGAGGCGTTCGTGGGCCGACTGTCGGGACTTCCACCGACGCTGCAGCCGCTCGCGATGCCGCCCGGCATGCAGGCCGCCTCCGTGCTCGTGCCCAGCGATGACCGCCGGCTCTACGTGCTCGCCGGACCGGCGTCGATCGACTACCGCGACGTCGATCTGTTCGCGGTCGATCCACAGACCGCGCGCATCGCATGGCAGCACCCGGTCGGCTCCACCGGCGATCCGTGGAAGCCGTACGTCCTCGGTGCAGCACCCGCGGGCGATGGCGTCGTCGTCGCCAGCTTCGACGACGAAGCGCTGGTGCTCGAACGATTCGCGGCCGAGGGCGAGAGCGACTGGCGTCTGGTCTACCCGCTGGCGACGCGAGGGTACGCCGCGGACGTCGCGAGTGCGCCCGAGCACATCGTTGCCGTCGTCGAGGATCGTCTCCCGGTGCCACCGGATCGACGACTGCCGACGCCGCAGGTCGTGATCGCGGAGCACGATGGCGCGCTGCGATGCAGCGGCGAGCTCGCGTTGCCCGAGAGTTCGGTGCAGCTCGTGCTCGACCCCGCGCGCGACCGCGCCTTCGTCGTGAGCGACGTCGACGGCAGCGACCCGGCCACGATCGTGGCGCTCGCGCTGTAGCGTCGCGGCGCGACCGCCCCGGCTCGCCGCGCGCAGCCCGTGCGCGACCGCGTCGGCCGCGGCCGTGCGAGACTCGTCGCGAACGCCGTGAACGATCGTCCGCGCGAACGCCCGCTCGCGCCCGGCCCCGCCGGGCGCACCCATGTCACGGTGCGACGCGATGGCGGTGCGCACACGGTGCACGCAGGCACGCCGCTGGGCGAGCTGCTGCCGCGCGAGGTCGACGGCGAGCCCACCGTCGCGGGTCTGATCGATCACCGGCCGACGTCGCTGGTGACGCCGGTGTGGTCCGATGCCGAGATCGCGCCGATCACGACCGGGCACTGGGAGGGCGCGCGGATCCATCGCCACAGCGTGGCGTTGCTGCTGCACGAGGCCGCCGCGCGCGCGCGGCCAGGCCTGCACCTGACCATCGAGCACTCCCACGGCTACGCGCACGCGGTCGGGGTCGCGGGCGCGACCGAGCCGCTGGACCTGCTGGTCACCGCGCTGACCAACGCGATGGTCGAGCTCGTCGATGCCGATCTGCCGCTGGTGGAACAGTGGTGGTCGGTCGAGGATGCGCGCGATCACCTGCGCAACGCCGGCTGGCACGACGCGGCCGCGCTGCTGCAGACGAGGCGCCATGCCGCGGTCGCGATGGTGTCCTATGGCCGCGTGTTCGCGCCGCGGTTCGGCCCGCTGGCACCGCGCACCGGCATGCTCGGCGACTTCTGCCTGCTGCCCGATCACGACGGACTGCTGTTGGTGCAGGGCGTCATCGACCCCGCGCCCGGTCGCGGCGACGCGACGGTCGAGCTGGGCGCGCAGGTCCAGGCGGTCGCGACCGCCGAGGCGCGCGCCGGCGCCCACGGCCTGCGCGACCACCTGCGCTGGCTCGAGGCCCTGGGCACCACCAGCGTCGCCGCGCTCAACCGCGCGTGCATCGGCGGCGGCGTCTCGCAGCTCATCCGCGTGGCCGAGGGTTACCAGGAGAAGCGCATCGGTCAGATCGCCGACGCGATCGCGGCGCGACGCGGCGAGCTCGGCGTGGTCTGCATCGCGGGGCCGTCGTCCTCGGGCAAGACCACGTTCATCGAGCGCCTGCGCGTACAGCTGCAGGTCAACGGCGTGGTGCCCAAGGGCCTGTCGCTCGACGACTACTACGCCGACCGCGCGGCCATGCCCCGCGGTCCCGACGGCGACTACGACTTCGAGGCGCTCGAGTCACTGCGGCTCGAGCTGTTGCGCGAGCACGTGCGTGCGCTGCTCGACGGCGACACCATCCACACCGCGCGCTACGACTTCCACACCGGCGCGAGCGATCCCAGCGGCGGACCGGAGCTGCACGTCGGTGGCCGCGAGGTGCTGCTGGTCGAGGGCATCCACGGGCTCAACCCCGCGCTGCTGGGCAACATCGACGAGCACCGCATCTACCGCATCTTCGTGTGCCCGCTGGGCCAGCTGCCGTTCGATCCACTGACGCGCATGCACGCCTCGGATCTGCGCCTGCTGCGTCGCATCATCCGCGATCGCCACGGCCGCAGCACCGACGCCGCCGCGACCATCGCACGCTGGCCCTCGGTGCGCGATGGCGAGCGCCGCCACATCTTCCCGCACCAGGGTCGCGCACACACCGTGTTCGACTCGTCGCTGATCTACGAGCCCGCGGTGCTGCGCGTCTACGCCGAGCGCTACCTGCTCGAGGTCCCGCCGGCGCACCCCAGCTATCCCACCGCCTACCGCCTGCTCGAGCTGCTGGATCAGTTCGTCACCATCTACCCCGATCACGTGCCGCGCAACTCGATCCTGCGCGAGTTCATCGGCGGCGGCGGCTTCGACGGCTGAGCGCACCACCGTGGTACGATGCGCGCGAGGATCCGCGCGTGTTCCACAACCTGTCCCGCGTCACGTCGCTCGCACTCGTGCTCGTCGCCGCACCCGGCTGCGAGATCATCGACATGATCCGCGGCTTCGCTGCCGCCGCCGACGAGATCGGCAACCACCTCGAGAGCGACCTGAAGTCGGAGCTGACCGACGCCAAGATCTCCAAGGTCGTCGAGGTGACGCCGCTGCTCACGGAGTTCTCGAAGACCGCCAAGACCAAGTGGCAGCCCGATCCGCACGCGCCGGATTTCTCGCAGCTCGCCACGGCCATGGGCGGGCTCGCGGAGTACATCGCGTTCTTCGAGAGCCATGGCACGCGCCTGACCGAGTACTACGTCGACGTCGCGAAGATCGCCGACGCGCGTTCGCTGCTGACCCTGCGTAAGGCCCACGACGAGGCCGCCGCGAAGCTGAAGCAGGAGCGCAGCGAGCTCGAGGGCAAGATCGCCGCGGCCAGCGGTGACGAGAAGAAGCAGCTCGAGGATCAGCTCGGCGTCAACACCAAGGCCAGCGAGACGCTCGAGCAGCAGTTCACCCAGAGCATGGACGCGCGCAAGGCCGCCAAGTCCGGCGGCAGCGGCGGCTACACCCTGTCGGACGCCGAGATCGCGCGCGTCGAGGCGCGACTGCCCGACATCACCAAGGCGTTCGCGGGGGCCGGCTACGGCGAGGGCAAGTGAGCGCGGTCGACAAGCCCTGGAGTCGTCACGTGCCCGACGGCGCGTGGGACTACATCGTCGTCGGCTCCGGCATGGGCGGCATGGTCGCGGCCGCGATGCTGTCGAAGCTGGGTCGGCGCGTGTTGGTACTCGAGCAGCACTACGTGCCCGGCGGCTTCACGCACACGTTTCGCCGCAAGCAATGGACCTGGGACGTGGGCGTGCACGCGGTCGGCGAGGTCACGCGCCACAGCATGCCCGGGCGCCTGCTCGCATCGCTCACCGACGACCGCCTGCAGTGGGCCTCGCTGGGCCCCGTGTACGACGAGTTCCACTTCCCCGACGGTTTCCGCATCGACTTCCCCGACTCGCCACAGCGCTTCCGCGACAACCTGCTGGCGGCGTTCCCCCACGAGCGCGCCGCGATCGACGGCTACCTCGCGCGCGTCCGCGACGTCGCGGGATCGATGAAGGGCTACTACCTCAGCCGGCTGCTGCCCAGCGGTCGCATCGCCAGCGCGGCCGATCGCATCTTCGCCCGCCGTGCGCTCGCGAGCTTGCACGCGCGCACCAGCGAGGTCATCGGCTCGCTCACGCGTGACCCACGGCTGGCGTCGGTGCTCACGGCGCAGTGGGGCTACTACGGCGCGCCGCCCAGCCGCGCCTCGTTCGCGATGCAGGCACTGGTGACGCGACACTTCATCCACGGCGGCTACTACCCCGTGGGTGGCTCGGCCGCGATCGCACGCGAGCTGTTGCGCACCGTCGAAGCCGGCGGTGGACACACCGTCGTGCACGCCGACGTCGCGCGCATCGTGGTCGAGGACGGCCGCGTGCGCGGCGTGGCGCTGACCGACGGCCGCACCCTCGCCGCGCCGCGGGTGGTGAGCGCCGCGGGTGTCGCAGCCACGGTCACGCGCTTGCTGCCGCCTTCGCTCGCGCAGGCGTCGTGGTCGCGCGACGTCGCCGCACTCGCGCCCGCGCCCGCGCACGTGTGCCTGTACCTGGGCTTTCGCGGGGACATCCGCACAGCCGGGGCCAGCGCCGCCAACAAGTGGTTCTACGAGACGTGGAGCTCCGAGGCCGAAGCGTGGCAGATCGACGGGCCCGATCCGCTGCCCGAGGCACCGGTGCTCTACTGCTCGTTCCCGTCGCTCAAGGATCCGCAGCACGATCCCGGTCCGGAGCAGCTGCACACCGGCGAGGTCGTCACCTTCGTGCCGTGGTCGATGTTCGAGCGCTTCCGCGGCCTGCGGTGGCGCAAGCGCGGCGACGAGTACGAGGCGCTCAAGGCCCGCCTGCAGGCGCGCCTGCTCGAGCAGCTGCTCTCGCACATGCCCGGGTTGCGCGAACACATCGCCTACGCCGAGCTCTCGACGCCAGCCTCGACCGATCACTTCGTTCGCCCCATGCAAGGCTCGATCTACGGCCTCGCGCCCACGCCCGAGCGCTTCGCCACCGCGGCCCTGCGCCCGCGCGCCCCGATCGACGGTCTCTTCTTCGCCGGCTCCGAGGTGGCGACCGTGGGTGTGATCGGAGCCGCGATGGGCGGCGTGCTCGCGGCGATGGCCGCCGAGCCGGTCCGCGGCGCGCGGTGGATGCCGCGCGCGGTCGGCCGCGGCTGACGACGAATGCGGGCACGTGGCCGGCGACGATTTCGTGGCACTCTATCGGCGGCGCCCGGAAGCCCTCCAGGAGGAGATGAATGACGATCCCGCGAATCCCCGGTTTCATGATGCTCGCGTTGCTGGCCGCATGTCGACGCGATCAAGCCACGCACACGCCGCGCACCGATCCGCAGTTGGTCCTGCCGCAACCATTCCCGGACGCCGCGCGCGTGGAGGCGTTGGCGCAGCAACCCGTCGCGCCGCTCGATCCACCTGCACGCCGGATCTTCGTCGAGCAATGGAGCCTCCACGGCCCCGGACCGACGCGGACCGCCGCGATCGTGGCCGACGACGCCGACGCGACCGCGCTCGCGAGCCTGGCGGCGCCGGGTCAGCGTGTCACCACCGCGATGGGCTGCTATGCCCGCGAGCTGGCGGCATTCGTGCAACAGCACGACGCACAGCCCAGCGACGATCTCTCGAGCTGGATCGGCGGCCGCTGCGGCGTCGGCCACGTGATGCCGCAGGTGCTGTTCCATCGCGTCGGGCCGCGCACGGCATCACGCCTGGATCCCGCCAAGGACGGCGAGGCCCTCGCGCCCGCGCTCGCGCGGCTCGGCGAGGCCGTCGATCTCGGGATCGGTCGCTTCGACGACGGCAAGGACGCGCGCCTGGTGATCGCCGGGGCGCCACGCCGCGTCACGCTGGACGATATCGCGATGACGGCCGAGGACGGACGGGTGACGATCACCGGCGAGAGCGACGCGCCCATCGGCTGGGCGATCGGGTATGCGACCGATGGCGAGATCGGGGTCTCGACCTGTACGCCGACAGCAGCTCGACGGCAGGGACCGCGAGCGTTCGCATTGTCCTGCGCCGTGAATCCGAAGGACGCCCAAGCCCGCATCGAGGTCACGATTGCAGCGCAGAATCGTCTGATGGGCACCACCGTCGCGGACGTGTGGGTATCACCCGACGGCTCGATGCCGACCGCGTGGACTGCCCAGCGCTTCGCCGTACCCGCCGGCGAGGGCGAGCGCGATGCGTCGGCGTGGCTCACCGCGATCAACGCGGTACGGCAGCGCGCAAAGCTGCCGGCGTGGACCCACGCGCGGGCGCAGAGCGACCGCGTCGCGGCATTGCTGCCACACCTGCTCGCTGGCGGTGGCCAGAGCGCGTCGTACGACGAGGTCGCGCTGGCGATGCTCGCGGGCTGGGACGTCGAGGGCGTCATCCGCGACGGCCGTCTCGCGCTCTCCGCCGTACCGCTCGAGGTTCCGCTCGATCGCAAGGTCTCCGCTGCACTGTCGTCGCCGACGTTCCGCTCGCAGGTGGTCTCTTCCGAGATCGCGACCGCAGCGATCGCGGTCCACGACATGCCCGCAGCCGGAGTGTCGCGACTGGGGATCGTGGGCTACTCCCTGTTCGTCGACCGTGACTACACGCAGGCCGAGCAGCAGTTCCTCGATACGCTCGACGCGGATCGAGGCTCGCGCGGGCTGCCGCCGGTCGTGCGCGCTGGCGGCCCCAGGGATCGCGCGCGCATGGCCGAAGCCGCCGCGCGCGTGCGCAAGGGCGAGAGCGTGCCGAGCGAGGAACTCCAGGGCCTGCTGGATCACTTCTCGACCGCCACGGGGCAGACCATGCGCGGTGCGATCTTCTCGACCCTGCGGCTGGATGGGTTCCGCCCCGCGTTCGACGGACCGCTCGCACTCGCACCGCAGGTCATCGTGCTCGTCGGCATCGCGGACTGGCGCCCGCCCGGCGCCGCGTGGGGCCAGCACGTGATCTACGTGGTGTTCGCAGTACCCGGCGACCACGGCGGCGGCGCAGCGGCGCAGCGACTATGATGCTGCGATGACCAGACCCTCGCGCTGGCTCCCGATCCTGTGCGCGCTCGCCTGCGCCGACGGCGACGCGACCACCGGCGACGGCAGCACCGGCGATGCGACGTCCTCCGGCAGCGACGGCAGCGCGAGCGCAGCGTCCGCGAGCGCGAGCGCGAGCGCATCGACCTCGGTGTCCACGCAGGGCACCGGCGCGAGCGCCACCACCGACGCGAGCGCCACCGCGGGCGACTCCAGCGCGGGCGAGGGCAGCAGCGACGGCGGCTCCACCGGCGGGCAAGCATGCGTCGACGATCACCGCGTGGTCGCATACCTCGCGAACTGGGCGCAGTGCCCGACCGCCGAGCAGCTCGCGCAGTACAGCCACGTCGTGATCGCGTTCGCGGTCAGCTACACCTGGACGCCCGACGGCGTCGTCTGCGACGAGTCGTGCACGCTCTCGCCGGTCGACGGCTGCGTCGGCACGCCGCTGCCGGATCTGGTCGCGCAGCTGCACGACGCCGGCATCGAGGTGGTGCTCAGCTTCGGCGGCGCCAGCATGGGCGGACTGTGGGAGGGCACCTGCGGGCAGATGACCAAGTGCTGGGATCACTGTCTCGACCAGGTCGACGCCGTGACCGCGCAGCTGGTCGACCTGGTCGAGGCCAACGACCTCGACGGCGTCGACATCGACTACGAGTACTGCCTCGACGATGCCAGCTACGTCGACTTCGTCACCGGGCTGACGAGCGAGCTGCGTGCCGGCCTCGACGCGGCCTTCCCCGACGACCACAAGCTCGTCACGCACGCGCCGATGGACAGCGAGCTCGAGCTCGGCGATCCCTACTTCGACATCGTCGCGACGGTCGCCGACGATCTCGATTTCCTGATGCCGCAGTACTACAACGGCGGACGCTCACCGTTCGTGCCCGAGCAGCTGGCGCAGATCCACGATCACTTCGGCGCGCTGGTCGACGGCCCCTTCGGCGGCGACGCGTCCAAGGTCGTGTTCGGCTGGTGCATCGAGCCCGGCTGCCAACCGGTCGCGACGCAACCCGCGGCGCTCGAGGTCACCACGATGTTCGACGCCTGGTACCCCGACAACGGCGGCATCTTCTTCTGGGCCCACCCCGACGACACCGGCGCGTGGTTCAGCCAGCCCATGCGCGAGCACTACGACGCAACCGTGTGCCCGCATTGAACCGCCGCGGCCCAGCCGGTTCGTGCGCGCTCAACCGCGGTAGAACGCGCGCACGGTCTCGATCACGAAGTCCATCTGCTCGCGCGACAGGTGCTGATCGCACGGCAGCGTGATGACCTCGCCGATGTGGCGATCGCTGACCGGGAAGTCGCCCGCGCGATAGCCCAGGTGCGCGAGGCCCTTTTGCCGGTACACCGGGATGGGATAGTGGACCTTGGCCTCGATGCCGGCAGCGAGGCAGTGCGCGAGCAGCTCGTCGCGACGCTCGGCGAAGACCATGTACAGGTGATAGACGCGGCGCATGCCGGGGGTGCGCGGCGGGATGCGGATGCCGGCGATCTCGCACAGGTGGCGGTCGTAGTACGCGGCGTGCTCGATGCGCTTGGCCGCGATCGACTCGGTCTGCGGCAGCAGCCAATTGCCGACCACCGCCTGCAGCGTGTCGAGCCGCGAGTTGTAGCCCAGCACCGCGATCTCGTCGCGGTTCTCCATGCCGTGGTTGCGCAGCAGCCGGAGCATGCGCGCGGTCTCGTCGTCGTCGGTCACGACCACACCGCCGTCACCCCAGACGTTGAGGTTCTTGAGCGGGTGCAGCGAGAAGCCACCGGCGCGGCCCCAGGTGCCGGCGCGCTTGCCATCGATGTCGGCGAGGATCGCCTGGCATGCGTCCTCCACCACCACCAGGCCGTGGCGCTGCGCGATGGGCATGAGCGCGTTCATGTCGGTCATGTAGCCGGTGTAGTGCACCGGCATGATGGCCTTGGTCCGCGGCGTGATCGCGCGCTCGACCTGGCTCACGTCCATGCAGAAGGTATCGTTGCAGTCGACGAACACCGGCCGCGCGCCGAGCTCCGCGATGGCGCCGACGGTGGCGATGAAGGTGTTGGCGGTGGTGATCACCTCGTCGCCGGCACCGACGCCGGCAGCGCGCAACGGCAGCTTGAGCGCGTCGGTGCCCGAACCCACGCCGATCGCATGCTTGGCACCGAGCATCTCCGCGAAGCCCTGCTCGAAGCGCGCGAGCTCGGCACCGAGGGTGAAGTCGCCCGACTGCACCAACGCCTTGATCTGGCTGAGCAGGCTGTCGATCTCTGCGAACTGCTGGGGGAGGTACGAGTAGCGAACGTGCATGGCGTCCTCGCGCGACCGCGCGGTGATCAGAACGGACCCTTGAAGCTGGGATGGGGGATGTCGAGCGGCTGGTCTTCGCGGCTGTGGGCCAGGCGCGCGACGATGGCGTCGCGCGTGCCCGCGGGCAGGCCGACGAGCTCGGCGATGCGCGCGGCCACCTGCGGCGAGCGCGGGTAGTAGTGCTGCGACAACGCGGCCGACGACGGCGTGGGGTGCTCGGGCAGCCCGATGCGTTGCGGCGCCGCGCGCAGGTCGTCGAACGCGCCCGCGACGGTGCGCGCGATGACCTCCGCGCCGATGCCATAGCTGGCGTGACCGGTGTCGACCGTGAGCAGCCGCCCGGTCTTTCGCACCGACTGCACGATCGCCTCGACGCCCAGCGGTCGCAGCACCCGCAGATCGAACAGCTCGACGCCGACGCCGGCATCCGCGAGCGCGGCCACTGCCTGCTGGCACTCGAGCGTCATGTACGAGGTCGCGACCACGGTGACGTCGTCGCCGCTGGTCAGCTTGCGCGGTCCCTGCAGCGGCAACGGGGCCCAGCCGGGATCGATCTCGCCCTGGGCGTAGTGCACCCAGCGGTGCTCGATGATCACGACCGGTCCGTCGTCCGCGACCGCACCCAGCAGCAGACCCTTGGCATCACGCGCGCACGCGGGCATGACGACCTTGAGCCCGGGCACGTGCGCGAACAGGGCCTCGAGGCTCTGCGAGTGCGCAGGGCCCTGGCCCCAACCGCGACCGACGATCAGTCGGATCGTGATCGGCACGCGGTGCTTGCCGCCCGAGACGTAGTGCATCTTGGCGGCGTTGTTGACCAGCTGCTCCATCGCCAGCAGCGTGAACTCGACGCGTTGATGCACGAGGATCGGCCGCTGCCCCGCGAGCGCGGCACCGATGGCCGCACCGGTCCAGCCGTTCTCCGCGACCGGCATCTCGAGCACGCGGTCTTCACCGAAGCGCTCACGCAGGCCCAGGGTCGTGCCGAACACGCCCTTGGGATCGGTCACGCCCTCGCCCATCACGAACACGCACTCGTCCTGGGCCATCGCGAGCTCGGTGGCCTCGCGGATCGCATCCGCGGCGCTGGTGATGCGGGCGCCTTCCGCACGTGCGAGCTCAGGCATGGATCGCCTCCGCGATGGTGTGCGCTGCCGGGAACGGTGCCGCGAGCGCGGCCACGAAGGCCTCGTCGATCTCGCGTGCGATCGTGGCCTCGATGGTGTCGAGCGCGGACTCGTCGATCTCGTCGTGCTCGAGCATCTCGTTGCACAGGCGCTGGATCGGACAGCGCGCGGCCCAGCGCGACAGCTCGCCGGCGGGCCGGTAGCCCAGGTGATCGTCGTCGGCCGGGCCACAGTGCTCGAGCTGACGGTAGGTGTGCGCGACCAAGAGCGAGGGCCCGTCGCCCCGCCGCGCGCGCGTGACCGCGTGCAGCATGGCACCGCGCACCGACAACACGTCGTTGCCGTCGATCTCCATCGCGGGCATGCCGTGCGCGTCGGCGAAGCGCGACATCGACCGTGGCGGCTGTCGCTGTTCGAGCCGCGTGTACACCGAGTAGAGGTTGTTCTCGAGCACGAACACCACCGGCAGGCGCAGCGTCGCAGCCAGGTTCGCGCTCTCGTGCACCACGCCCTCCTCGAGCGCGCCGTCGCCGAAGAACACCGCGGCGACGCTGCCGTCGCGACGCTGCTTCGCGGCCAGCGCCAGCCCGACGCCCAGCGGCACGTTGCCGCCGACGATGGGCACGCTCGCGACCAC
Source organism: Nannocystaceae bacterium (assembly GCA_019694555.1). Taxonomy (GTDB): domain Bacteria; phylum Myxococcota_A; class Polyangia; order Nannocystales; family Nannocystaceae; genus Xiheibacterium. The sequence continues at coordinate 15,756 of JAIBBS010000080.1, read as the reverse complement.
GCCGGCGTCGTCGTCGAACAGGTGCATCGAACCACCGCGTCCGCCGCAGCAGCCGCTCGCGCGCCCGTGCAGCTCGGCGATCATCGCCTGCAGGTCGCCGCCCTTGGCCAGGTAGTGCGCGTGGCAGCGGTGGGTGCTGGTGATCTTGTCGTGCCGTCGCAGCACCGCGCAGGCGCCGACCGCCGCCGCCTCCTGTCCGATCGACAGGTGCACCGGGCAACGCATCTGCCCGCGCGGGTACTCCTTGGCGATGCGCTCTTCGATGCGGCGCACGCGGATCATCGCGGTCAGCAGCGCGAGCCGCTCGTCGGGTCCGACGACGGTCTGCATCATGGTGGCGCGCGGGGCCATCTCGTGGGGCGAAGACATGACCGTCACTTGAGTCCCGCGGCCTGCATCCGCTTGATGTTGTGGTACAGCGGGTCGTTCATGGCACCGGGCACCTTGCCGGCCTTGAACGCCTCGCACAGATCGCGCACCGCGTCGGCGATGGTGTGGCGCGGCGCGAGTCCGATGCGACCGCGCAGCTTCTCGTCCGAGACGCGATACGAGCGGTTGTCGTTGGTCGGCACGACCTCGAACTCGATCGTGGGATCGACGTTGCGTCGCACGACGTCGGCGAGCTGTCGCACGGTGAGGTTCTCGTTGCCGGCGTTGAAGATCTCGCCGTCGACCAGCGCGTCGGGCTGCACCAGCAGGTCGAGGTAGACCGCGACCATGTCCGCGATGTGGATGTTCGGCCGCATCTGATCGCCGCCGAAGATGCGGATGCGGCGGTCGTGGAACGCGGCCGCGGTGAGGATGTTGACCACGAGATCGAGCCGCAGCCGCTTGGCGTAGCCGCACACCGTCGAGGGCCGCACGGTCACGGTGGTGAAGCCGGGCGCGGCCTCCTCGGCCAGCACCTGCTCGCACAGCGCCTTGTACTTGGAGTAGTCGGTCAGCGGCTCGAGCGGCAGCTCCTCGGTGACCTGCGGCTCCTGCTTGACGCCGTAGACGCTCGAGGACGAGGCGTAGATGAAGCGCTGGACGCCCGCGCGCTTGCTCGCCTGCACCAACGGCCGGAACGCGTCGAAGTTGATCGAGCGACCCAGCGCGGGGTCGAGGTCGTAGGACGGATCGTTCGAGATGCACGCGAGGTGGATGACGGCGTCGACGCCTTCGAGCGCCTGCTGCACGACCTCGGGGTCGCGGATGTCACCGGCGATCTCGCGCAGCGCCGGCGTGCGCACGTCGTCGAAGACGTCGGTGCCGTACAGATACAGATCGAGCACCGTGACCTGGTAGCCCTCCTGCAGCAGCGCCGGCACCAGCGCACTTCCGACATAGCCGGCGCCGCCGGTCACGAGCACGTGTTCAATGGGGGGACGGCGCTGGGCGATCATGATCCACTCCGCGCGTGTCTCGTAGTGGTGCGGCCCGAGCGGTGCCACGGGGTGGACCGATCCGGGCCGAGCGCGTAGGCTTGGTGCACGCACGCGCGCGGTCGCCCGCGACGTGCGCGCGCAACCGATGACCGCAGCTCCGCTCGCACGCGGCATGGCGTTTCTGGGCTTGCTCAAGCAGCTGCGCGCGCGCTTTGGCGCCGAGGCGCTGGCGCCGATGCTGCCGGGCTGGGGCCCGACGCTCGCGCAGGTGGTCGCGAACCGCGTGGGCAAGACCGACTGGTACCCCTACCCCGCGCTGGTCGAGCTGCTCGAGGGCGCCGAGCGCGAGCTCGGCACCGGCGACGGCAGCCTGGTCGCGGACCTCGGCGAGGGCGCCGCCCGCAGCGATCTGTCCGGCGGCGCGTTCTCGATCCTGCGCGTGCTGGGCTCGCCGCGACACCTCATCGGCTCGTGCGAGCGCGTGTGGCCGCGCTACTACCAGAACGCCGGCCGCATGATCGCGGTCGCGCGCGAGCCCGACAACACCGTGCTGCGCATCGTCGACTTCCCCGGCATGGCGCCGATGCACTGCCGCATGATGGAGGGCTGGATGCGCTCCGCGATGACGCAGCTGGGCGCGACGGTGTTGCCGGGTGGCCGCGAGATCACGTGCACCAGCACCGGCGGACCGTGGCACGAGTTCGCGTGCCGCTGGACCAGCTGACGCTCAGCCGGTGCCCGTGCGCGGCAGCTGACGCACGTTGCTCTCGAGCGCGATGACCTGCGCGCGATGGTTCTCGCTCGCGATCGCGTGGGTCAGCCAGCTCGTCATCATGTGCGACAACACGCCGTGGGCGCCCTCGACCAGGCCGTAGTCGCGGCAGGGCACGAGGATCGGGTGGTCGCACAGCGCCATGGCCCTGCCGCCGTCGAATCCCAGCATGCCGATCGTGATCACGCCCTGTGCGCGCGCGACCTGCAGCGCCTCGATGATGTTGGGCGAGTTGCCGCTGGCGCTGATGACCACGAGCACGTCGTCTTCGCTGGCCTGGGTCCGCAGCGGCTCGCTGAAGACGCAGTCGAAGGTCTCGTCGTTGGCCCACGCGGTGAGCTTGGCGACGTTGTCGACCAGCGACTGCACGCGGAAGCGCTTCTTGGCCTTGCGCGGATCCTTGCCGCTGACGGTCTTCTCGAAGTCGCAGGCCATGTGGCTCGCGAGCGAGGCACTGCCGCCGTTGCCGGCGACGAACACCCACGCGCCGCGCTCGTAGGCGTTCTGCAGCGCCGCATTGGCGGTCGCGATCGGTCGCGGGTCGATGCGAGCGAGCACCTCGGTGACGCTGGCGAGGTAGGTCTCGGTGAAGAGGTTGGGATTGGCGCCGTTGGCGGGGTTGCTGACGGGGTTCACGACGAGGGTCTCCTCAGCGAGGCGAATGCACCGGTGCGGTGCGCGTGACGTGCGAGTTCGAGGCGTGCGGGGGAGTCGACCGCGACGCGGAAGCCGTCGAGCCGCTGGGCCCACAGCCGCCCCGCGCGCGCGAGGGTCGGGAACAGGTGCGCCGGCAGATCGGTGATCGGCAGCGCGGGGATCGCCGCGCGTGCGCGTGCCGACAGCACGCTCACGCCCGAGAACGCCCACCACGGCACCAACGCCTGGTGGTCGGGCGCGGGGCGCTCGATGAACTCGACCACGCGGTCGTCGTCGTCGAGCACCGCGCGGCTGTTGGCGCCCACGCGCGCGTGCACCAGCATCGTGGCCCAGGCCTCGCGCTCGCGGTGTCGCGTCAGCAGCTGGCCGAGGTCGTGCTCGGTGAGCACGTCGCCGTAGTGGACCAGCAGATCGCCGTCGCCGAGCTGCTCGGCCAGATCGCGAACGGTGCCGGCGGTGCCGCGCGGCGCCTGCTCGTGCACGAGATGGACCTGCACGCCGCGTCGCGGCCCCGCCAGCGACGCGAAGCGCTCCGCAAGGTAGTGCACGTTGAGCCACACGTCGGTGACGCCGACGCGCGCGAGCCGGTCGAGGATGTGCTCGACGATGCTGCGATCGCCGATCGTCAGCAGCGGCTTGGGCGTGTGCTCGCACAGCGTGCCCAGGCGTGTGCCGAAGCCGGCGCACGGCACCAACGCATTCAGGCGCCGAGCCACTGCGCGACCTCCGTCAGGGTGGTGCACACGTGATCCGGTCGCGCCTGGGGGATCGGGGTCGCGCTGCGGATCGGCGGATCGTCGTGGCGGCCGCTGTGCAGCCACACCGTGCGGCAACCCGCGGCGCGGCCGGCCGCGACGTCGGAGGGGCGATCGCCGATCATGATCGAGCGCCGCAGATCGAGCGACAGCTCCGCGGTCGCACGCAGCAACATGCCCGGTGCGGGCTTGCGGCAGTCGCACGCGCCGCGGTAGGCCGCGACGTCGGCCTCGGGGTGGTGCGGGCACAGGTAGAACGCGTCGAGCGGGACTCCGCCGCGCAGCACGATGGTGTCGTCGATGCGATCCTGCAGCGCGCGCGCCTCGTCCTCGGTCAGCAGGCCGCGCGCGACCACGGTCTGGTTGCTCACACCCACCAGCACGTAGCCGGCGCGACGCAGGCGCGCGAGCGCGACCGGCACGTCGTCGGGGATCTCGGCGTCCTGCAGGCGCACCAGCGGGCCGTGATCGCGCACGAGCACGCCGTCGCGATCGAGGAACACCGCGGCGCGGGACCGAGTCACGGCCGGCCTCCGACCACACGCAGCGCCGGCTCGGGCAGACGCACGATGCCCAGCAGCTCCGACAACGCGGCCTCGAGCGGCGCGCGCCGGATCGACGCGCTGTTGCCCATCACCGCGACCATCTGCGCGCCGGCGAGGTTGCCCAGCACGCTCGCGAGCTCCGGGGACAGCCCCGCGGCGATCGCCAGCGACGACAGCGCGAGCACGGCATCGCCGGCACCGATGCGCTCGACCACCGCGGTCGCGAGCGCCGGGCAGCGGACCACGCCGACGTCCTGACACCACAGCTGTGTGCCGTGCTTGCCCAGGGTCGCCATCATCGCGCGCGCACGCATGCGGCCCGCGGTACGCTCGAGCAGCAGCTCGAGCTCCGACAGCAGATCGCGCGCGTCGAGCCGCAGCTCGCCCTCGTGCAGGCAGGCATAGTCCGCGCGCGGGTACTTCGAGAGCACGTGGTAGCCCGAGTTGGCGGCGTTGAGCTGGGTGTTGACCGCGAGGAAGCGCGCCTCGGCGGTGAGCAGCGCCACCGCGGCGGGCGTGAGCAGGCCGTGGCCGTAGTCGGCGACGATGCAGACGTCACAGCGCCGCAGCGCGCACGAGAGCAGGTCGAGGAAGCCGCGCTCGTCGTCGCCGGCGATCGGCGTCAGATCCATGTGATAGACGCCCATCATCTTCGCGCGGGAGTACGCGTCGATGTAGCGCCGCTTCACGATGGTGGGCGAGCCGGTCATGGTCGCCAACGACGCGCGCACGTGCGGCTGCAGCGATGCGCGCACGAAGTCCTCGCGGCGATCGACGGTGCCCAGCGCGCTCACGACCTCGACGTGGTCGCAGAACTCCGCGACGTGGTTGGCGACCGCGAGCACGCCGCCGGCCTGCGCATCGCAGCGCAGGAAGCGGTTGACGATCATCGGCTCCTTGCCGCTCTTGCCGATCGCGTCGCAGTACGCGTACTCGTCGATGATGGTCTCGCCCACGACACAGACCGAGAGCCCGCGCATGGCCTCGAAACCGGCGCGCACCTGCGCGGGCGACAGCCGCGCGGCGATCTCGGCCGGCGTGGGCACGTCGCGATCACGCGGCGACATCGTCGTTCCTCCCCAGGTGACGGAACCACGCCGCGGTCGCATCGGCGATGCGCTCGGGCGTCCACACCGGCGCATCCTTCCAGTCGTCGATGTGCGCCAGCAGCTGCGCGATGCCCTGCTCGATGCCGACCTGCGCGACGAAGCCCAGCAGCGCCTGCGCGCGGCGGGTGTCGGCACAGGTGCAGTCGGGCTCGCCCGGTCGCTTGGGCACGTGCACGACCGGACCGCCGAGGATGCGCACGATCTCGTTCACGCTCACGGGCTTGCCGGTGCCGACGTTGATCACCTCGCCGCGCACGTCGCTGTCGGCCGCGCGCACCAGCGCCTCGACGACATCGCCGACGTAGGTGAAGTCGCGCGACTGCGTGCCGTCGCCGACCACGGTGTAGGGCTTGCCCGCCAGGCGCTGCGCCAGGAACACGCCGAACATCGCGCCGTAGGTGCCGCTGGTGCGCGCGCGCGGGCCATAGACGTTGAAGAACCGCAGCGACACCACCGGCAGATCGTAGATCTGCCCCCAGTGCAGCACGGCCTGCTCACCGAGGTACTTGGTCAGCGCGTAGGGATACTGCGGCCGACACGGCGCTTGCTCGGGCGTGGGATAGACGTCGGGGATGCCGTAGCACGACGACGACGCGGCGTAGACGAAGCGCTGCACGCCGGCGGCGCGTGCAGCCTCGAGCACCGTCATCGTGCCGGTGACGTTGGCGTGGGCGTAGCGCAGCGGCGCCTCGATCGATGGCACGATGTCGGCGAGCGCGGCGAGGTGGAACACGCGCGTGCAGCCGTCGAGCAGCGGCGCGAGCGCGGCACCGTCGGCGACGTCGAGCACGTGCAGCGAGAACGCGGGATTGTCGGCGTGCTGGGCGACATTGCTCGCGCGACCGACCGAGAGATCGTCGAGGGCACGCACGCGCCAACCCATCGCGAGCAGGCGGTCGCACAGGTGGCTGCCGATGAAGCCTGCGCCGCCAGTGACCAGCGCCAGCTTCCGCTCGTCCCGCTGCATTCGTCCCGTGTCGGTGCCGCTGCGCATGCGTGATCCCGCTGCCGGAGTTGTTCGTAGTGAGGCGGACCGCCCTGTGCCAGGGGCCGGCGGGCGGGACACAGGACCGATCGCGGACCGCCGCGGCCGCGATCGGGACGGATCGTGCGCGCACGGCCGCGCATCGGCGCTACCCTGGCGGCGATGCAGCGGCTCCACCTGATCGAGTTCGAGGACCTCGACGCCGTGCCGCGGGCGATCCGCGACGGCGGCACCGACCTGCTCGATCTCGCGTTCACGCGCATGGGCTTCTACGCCGGCGCCGCGCCCGAGCTGGCGTCGCTGCTCGAGCGCGCCGGCACCGACACGCTGGTGGATCTGTGCTCCGGTGGCGGTGGCGGCACCTTGGCGTTGTGGCGCGAGCTCGCCGAGCCGCGACCGCAGCTCGTGCTCAGCGACCGCAACCCCAACCGCGCCGGCATGGCGCGCGTCGCCGCGATGGCCGATGCGCGCGTGCGCTACCGGCAGGAGTCGGTCGACGCGATGGGCGGCGGCGGCGAGCTGGCCGGCATCCGCACCATGTCGGGCGCGCTGCACCACTTTCCACCCGACGCCGTGCGCACGCTGCTGACCGGCATCGTCGCGCGCGGCGCCCCGCTGGCGTTCTTCGATGTCGCAGCCTCGCCGGCGATGCGCCGCGCGCCGATCGTGGTGCTGCCGTTGGCGATGGCGGTCAACATGGTCGTGCTGACGATCGCGTCGCTGCTGCTGGTGCCGCTGGTGCGCCCGCTGTCGCTGTCGCGCGTGCTGCTGACCTACGTGGTGCCGTTGATCCCGCTGCTGGTCGCGTGGGACGGCACCGTGTCGGCCCTGCGCGCCTACACACCCGACGAGCTGCTCGCGCTGGCGCACGGCGTGCCCTGGGCCGAGCGCTACCGCTTCCACGCGGGCGTGCACGGCCGCGCGCTGTACCTGACCGGGATCCCCCAATGAAGACGTCCCCACTCGCCGCCGCGCGTGTCGCCGTGCTCCCGATGATGTGGGTCGTGCTCGCGATCCTCATGGCGCGCGACTGGTGGCATGACCCCTATCCGCCGGCCCACGCGATGCAGGACGCCTACGGCCACAACCACGAGGCCGCGCTCACCAAGGGCCTGCTGATCAGCTTCGTCGAGCTGGTCGCGGTGCTCGCGATCCTGCGCCCGTGGTCCTACCAACGCTCGTGGGGCCGTGCCCTGCTCGCGCTGGCGCTGCTGCTGCCGTGGCTGCTGATCTGGACCGTGCTCACGATGCACGCCGGCGGCGTCTTCGTGCTGCACTGGCTGTGGCTCGGTGCGCTCGTGCTCGTGGTCGGCGGCATGATGTTCGTGAGCCTGTTCGCGAGCTACGCCCGCGTGGGTGCGCAGCGGCCCGACTGAACCCGGGCGCGACGATCAGCGCGCGCGTCGTCGCGCGGCCGGACGCACCGCGAATGCGCCGCCCAGGAACGCACCGAACCCGAGCTCGAGCGCACCGGCACGGTGCACCGCACCGTCGGGACCGAGCAGGCGCACCGCACCGCCGTGGTCGCGGGCCTCGAAGCTTCCAGCGAGCTCGACCTGCAGGCCCACGCGCAGCGCCGCGGTGCGGCGCGCGTGCCAGAACACCAGCGACGGCATCGCACGGACCAGCGCGCCCAGCAGCGGCCGCGGCCGTGCAGCGCGACCGGTCGCGTCGTCGAGCGATGCGACGCCGCCGTCGCGTCGGACCACCAACGGCTCGACCGATGCGCCCAGCTGCAGCGGCAGCTGGCCGCCGCGCCGCACCACCGTCCAGCCCGCTGCGATCGCGACGCGCGTGCGCACGAGCGTGGCCGCGGGCGCGACCCGTGCCGCGGTCCGCAGCTCGACCGCGAAGCTGGCCCCGCGCTCGTGCTGCGCGTCGAGGCCCAGCGCCGCACCGGCGGCGACGAAGCCCTGCTGCGCCGACGGTGCGCCGACGCCGAGGATCGCGGTGCCGCCCACGACCGGACCCACGCACCAGCGCGCGGGCGGACACCAACGCGAGCGCACCGCGGCGGGTGTCGTCGCGGCGGGCGGCCCCGCGCTGACGATGGGTGCGACCGGCGTGGGCGCGGGCGCGGGCGCGGGCGCAGGTCGTGGTGCGGGCTGTTGCGGCAGCGGCATCGGCACGCCCGTGCGTGCGACCGGCAACGTGCCGTCTTCGATCGCATCGAGCATGTTCGCGACCGCGCCTGCGATCGCGCGGCGCAGCTGACCCGGCGGTGCATCGATCGTACGCGCGTAGGCACGCCCGTCGGAGAGCACCACGTCGAGTCGCGCATGGGCGTCGCCCTGCATGCCCACGCCGAGCCACGCGAAGCGGGCATCGGGCGCGTCGACGATGGTATCGCTGCGCTGCGTCGTGCGCCCGCGCAGTCGCATCGCCAGCTCGTCCTCGAGCGCGGCATCGATGGTCGCGACGTCGAGCACCACGATCGACAGTCGCGCGCGATCGCTCGACGCTGGCGCCGCGCCTTCGCCGGGCGCGTGGGCCCGCGCCAGACGAGCGCCGCCGCCGAGCGCGACGGCCAGCAGCGACACGAGCACGCGTCGCGGGAGCTCGGTCGATGCACGCACGCTACTGCCGATCGTCACGCAGCGCCGCCACGGCCTGATCACGATAGGCACCCTCGGGACGATCGTCGAGGTAGCGCTGCCAGCACTGCAGCGCCGCGTCGCCGCTCGCGCGACGGCACAGCCCTGCGCGGGCCTCGTCGACGTAGCGCCCGCGCGGGAACCGTCGCACGTAGCGCTGCCACAGCGCGGCCTCGGCGGTGGCGTCCCCGCGTTGGCGCGCCAGCTCGAAGCGATCGCCGAAGGCCAGCTCGACGATGGCGCGGCGTCCACCCGCGCGGATCAACGCCTCGAACGAGGCCTCGGCACCGACGAGGTCGCCACGCTTCCACGCCTCGCGCGCGGCCGCGTCGAGCCGTTCGAGCTTCGCCTCCACGTCGATCGCCTCGGGGCGCGCCGGCTCGACCGGCGACACCGCGACCGGCGGCGGCTCGACCGGCACCGGCGTGGGGGCCGGCGCGCTGCTGGGCACCACCACGGCCTCGCGACGCGGCGGCGTGACCTCGACCTGAGCGGACGGTGGTTCGGTCGCGGTCTGGTTCGCGCCCGAGTAGTCGCCGCGCGCGGCCTCGTCGAGCGCGTCGCGACGCAATCGGGCCGTCACCGCGAGCGCGAGCACCAGCACCGCTGCGATCGCGGCCAGCACCAGCGGCCACGTGGCCTTGCTGCGCGCCCGCGCCGGCGGTGCGGCGACCCGCTGCGGGTGGGGTTGCGCGGCCAGCTCCTCGCGCGCGCTGGCCAACAGCGTCTCGAGCGATCCGATGCGCGCCACGCGGGCGAGCGCGGCGTCGTCGAGCGCGTCGAGCCGCGCGGCCTCCTCGATCGGCAGCGCGAGCGTGCCGTCGAACCGCTGCGCCCGCGCGAACACGTCCGCGAGGCCGGCGGCCGGTGGCATCGGCGCGGCGGCGAGCTCGTCGCGCGTGGCCGCGAGCAGGGCTTCGAGATCGGGCACGCTCATGGATCACCTCCACGCGCCGCATCGGCGTGCACGCGCGCGAGCGCGGCCTCGATCTGCTCGCGCGCACGATGGGCCCGCACCCGGACGGCGCCGGGCTCGATGCCCAGCGCGGTGGCGGCCTCGGCCGCCGACATGCCTTCGACGTATCGCAGCACGAACGCCTCGCGCAGCGAGGCAGAGAGTTGATCGAGCAGCACGTACAGCAGCGCCGTGCGCTGCGAGCGGGCGAGCGCGTGCTCGCCTTCGTGCTCGTGCTCGTCGCGCGCGGGCATGCGCGCGAGCTCGGCGTGCGCACGACTGGCGCGCTCGAGCGAACGCCAGTCGGTGCGCGCGAGGTTCAGCGCGATGCCGTGCAGCCACGTCGCCACGCTCGAGCGACCCGTGAACGACGGCAACGCCACCAACGCGCGTGCGAAGGTCTCCTGCGTGAGATCCTCGGCCACGTTGGCGCGACCGACCAGTGCGTGCACGTGGCGGTAGAGCCCCGCGTAGTGACGACGGTACAGCTGTGCCCACGCGCCGGCGTCGTGACGACGCGCGCGCTCGACGAGCGCTTCGTCGTCGTCGACCGCTGCGCCGCGGGGCATCAGGGGCACGACGTTGGGGTCGCGGGCACTGGACACGGGAGGCGGCGGCGGGTGGGTAGCCCGAGGCGGTCCGCTCGTTACATCCGCGCCGACCGCCGCGCCCATCATCACGCCGATCGCCGCCGACGGGCCGCCAGGACCGCGAATGCGAGCCATGCCGCGCCGGCCCCGCGGGGCGAGCCGCTCGCGATCGAGCAGCCTGCGTTCTCGTCGAGACCGCCCGAGCCCGAGCCCTCGCTGCCACCGCCGCTCTCGCCCGCGCCCTCGGTCGCGCTCGCCGGCGCGCCCGCGCCGTCGCCATCGCTGCCGGAATTCCCGGCCGACTCCGTGCCCCACCAGCCGCTGTCGCTGCCGTTGCCGTCGTCCGCCGCACTGCCGCCCTCGCTCGCCGCGGTCGCACCCGTGGCCTCGCCACCACCACCGGTTTCGCCACCGGTGCCACCCGAGGCATCGCCCGCGCTGCCGCCACCCGATGCATCGCCCGCGCTGCCGCCTCCCGAGGCATCGCCCGCGCTGCCGCCTCCCGAGGCATCGCCTGCGCTGCCGCCCCCCGAGGCATCGCCTGCGCCCGTGCCTCCGGTGTCGCCCATGCCGGTGCCGCCGGTGTCGCCCATGCCACCGCCGGTGTCGCCCATGCCACCGCCGGTGTCGCCCATGCCACCGCCACCTTCGGCGCCCGCACTGCCGCCGCCGGCCCAGGTCACCGTCGGCATCAGCATCCATCCCGTCACGCACACAGTTGCAAGGAACAGCCGTCGCATCTTCCGATCCCTTCGTCGAGTTGGCGTTTCACGTCGCATCGAAGGCACAAGCAGCCCGGCGACGACGGTGGGTTGCCGACACCGAGCATCGCGTTACATCGCGACGTCAACGATGCGCGACGTAACGACGACGCCCCCTTCGGCGACGAACGCGGCGCATGCATCGACACGTCCTGCTCCTGGCTGCTTCGTTCGCGTCGTTCGCCTGTGCCGGCGGTGGCCATGTGCACGGCGCGGGCGGTGACGAGCTCGACGCGAGCGCGGGTGGATCGAGCGATGGCGGCGGTTCCACCGACGCAGGGGCACCGGGAGAGATCGGGGACGCCGATGCGCTGGGCCCGATCGCACTGCGCCGACTCAGCCGCGCCGAGCTGCAGGCGGCGCTGGTCGATCTCACGGGGTTGCCCGCCGACGAGATCGCCCCGCTCATCGCCGTGTTGCCCGGCGACGGCACCACGCCCTACGACAACGACGCCGCGCTGCAGGAGCCCTCGGGTCCGCTGGTGGAAGGGATGTTCGCGATCGCCGAGGGCGTGGCCGACCGCATCGTCTCCGATCACGCGCGCCGTGACGCGTTGATGGGCTGCAGCCCGGCCGGCCCCGACGATGCCGCCTGCCTGCGCAGCTTCGCGGAGCGCTTCGGTCGCCGCGTGCTGCGGCGCCCGCTCGAGCCCGACGAGCTCGACGCGTACGCGGCATTCTCGAGCTTCGCGGTGGAGGACGCCGACTTCGACGTCGCCGCGCGCATGGTCGCGACCGCGTTGCTGCTCGATGCGCGCTTCCTCTACCGCATCGAGATCGGCACGCCGGTCGCCGATCGCGACGATCTCGTCCAGCTCGACGCCTACGAGCTGGCGACCCGATTGGCGCTCACGTTGTGGGGCACCGTGCCCGACGACGCGCTGCTCGATCGCGCCGCCGCCGGTGCGCTCGACGACGGTGCAGGCGCGGCCGAGGTCGCGCTCGGGCTGCTGCAGGATCGCCGCGCGCTGCGACAGCTGCAGCGCATGCACGCGTTGTGGCTGGGCTACGAGAACCTCGCGATGACGCCGGCGCTCGCGGCATCGCTGCGGGCGGAGACCGACGCGGTGCTCGAGCGCGCCCTCGCCGACGGTGCGTGGTCCACGATCTTCACCAGCGAGCAGACCTGGCTCGACGCGACGAGTGCGGCGCACTACGAGATCCCGCTGCCGGGCGGCACGCCGGGCTGGGTCGACTACCCCGACGTGCGGCGACGCGGCGTGCTCTCGCACGGCACGTTGCTGTCGCTCGGAGCCAAGTTCGGCGACACCTCGCCGACCGAGCGCGGCAAGGCGATCTGGACGCGGCTGCTGTGCCACGAGATCCCGCCACCACCACCGCAGGTCGACACCGGGCTGCCGCCGACCGGCGGCCCGGCCGACGCGTGCAAGCTCGAGCGCTACGACATGCGCGACAAGAGCGAGTGCTCGTCGTGCCACGGCATCATCGACACGATCGGGTTCGGACTCGAGAACTACGGACCCGAGGGCCAGTGGCGCACGAGCGAACCGGGCCGACCCGAGTGCAGCATCGATGGCCACGGCACGCTCACCGGTGTCGGTGACTTCGCCGGCGCCGGCGCGTTGGGCGAGCTGCTGCTCGAAAGCGGCGAGCTCGAGGGCTGCTACACGCGCAACATGCTGCAGTTCGCGATCGGCCGCGTACCCACCGACGACGACGACGATCTGCTGACCCAGCTCACCGCGCGCTTCGAGGACACCGACGACGCCGCGTCGCTGCTGCTGTCGCTGGTGACCAGCGACGCGTTCCGCCACCGCCGCCTGCAATGAAGGAGTCTCCGATGACGACGACCAAACCCCTGTCCCGGCGTCTGTTCCTGCGTGGTCTCGGCGGTGCCGCGATCGCGTTGCCCTGGCTCGAGGCGATGTTGCCGCGTCGCGCGTGGGCGGCCGGCAACGGCCCCAAGCGCTTCGTCGCGATGTTCGCGGGCATCGAACAGCACAGCTGCGTTCCCAGCGGCAGCGGTGCCGGCTACACCATGCCCGCCGGACTCGCCTCGCTCGAGGCGGTGCGCGACCACATCTCGATCGTCAGCGGGCTCGAGATCGCGAGCGCGGGCGCGGGCGCGACACCGCCGGGCGGCAAGGCCAACCCGCACCACGGCAACATCATGAAGCCGGTGCTGACCGGCTGGCGCTCGACCAACGAGGACTACGGCCTGCCGCACAGCGCGACCGCCGATCAACGCGTGGCCGCGGCGCTGGGCGCCGACACGCACTACCGATCGCTCGAGTACTGCGCGCAGCCCGATGGCTATCGTGCCGGCGACGCCGGCATCAAGACCGTCATGTCCTACGGCGACGGCGGAACCGCCCGCGTCGCGCAGGCGAGCCCCCAGCTCGCGTGGCAGTCGATGTTCATGAACTTCCAACCCAGCGGCGGCGCGGCCAACCCGGCCGACCTCGAGGCGCAGCAGAAGCTGCTGCAGCGTCGGCTGTCGGTGCTCGACCTGGTCGAGGATCGCGGCGACCGCCTGCTCGCGAAGGTCGGCACTGCCGACCGCATGCGGCTCGAGCAGCACTTCGATCAGATCCGCGATCTCGAGACGCGGTTGGCAGACATCCCCGACACCAGCGCCCAGGGGTGCGAGGCGCTGCCGGACCCCGGTCCCGATCCGGCGCAGACCAACCACGCCAGCACCGCACAGAACGCCACGACCGGCTACTCCGACGAGGACGCGCGCGCCGCCGTGTTCGTGGACCTCGTCCACATGGCGCTGGTCTGCGATCTGACACGCGTGGCCACGCTGATGCTGTCGCACGAACAGTCGGTGATGAGCCTCGAGCCGCTGTGGGGCGTGACCTACGAGATGCACGATCTCACCCACGTCGACTTTCCCGGCGTCGACACGATCTGGGCGCAGGTCACCTCGTGGCACGCGAGCTTCTTCGCGCGGCTGGTGCAGAAGCTCGCCGACACCGCGCTGCCCACCGGCGGCACCATGCTCGACGACACCGTCGTGGTGATGACCAACTCCGGTGGACCCTCGGGACATGGCTCGTCGAACATGGCGATGCCCATCGCCGGCAGCCCGTCGATCCTGCGCATGGGCGAGCACATCCTCGCGCCGTCGGGCGCACACCCGTGCAACGTGTGGCAGACCGCGATGCACGCGGTCGGCGTCGACGAGGACTTCGGCGAGCTGCCGGGCCTGCTCGATGGGCTGCTGCTGTGACCGCGGCGTGCTAGCGTGGGGTCGATGACGCATCGCGGCGCGCTGCTGCTGCTGCTGCTGGGATCCGGCTGCGTGAACGACTACGTCGTGCGCGACGACGCCGGCGACACCAGCACCAGCACTGCGACCACGGATCGCGGCGACGGCAGCGGCGCGAGCACGGGCGGCGGCGGTGATCACGGTGGCACCGCCATGGGCGACGCGACCCAAGCCGGCACCGCGGCCAGCGATGGCAGCGACTCCGGCGGCGGGAGCCTGGGCGACACCACCGGCGGCTCGCCGTTTTCGTGCCAGTCGTGCAGCGCCGACACCCAGTGCGGCGACGACTTCGACAACTGCGTCGACCTCGGCGCGGTCGGCCCACGCTGCGTGATCTCGTGTCCCGAGGCCGGCTGCGGGCAGGCCTTCGACTGCGCGCTCGTGGTCTCGGTCGACGGCGTCGAGCTGGCGCAGTGCGTGCCGCTCGATCCGCAGTGCTGAGTGAGGCGCAGCAGGAGGCGCGTCGCGGCACGGCCGCGCGCACGCGCAGGTCGATGCCAGAGGCGGCGCAGCACGCGATTGCGCAGGCCCGGTCACGCCCGCGGCAGGCGCTCGTCTACCCCTGGACGATGCGAACGCTGACCCTGGCCCTCGCCCTGACGCTCCCTGCCACCGTGCTGCTCGTGCAGGACGCCCTCGCCGGCGCTGCAGCGGCGGTGGAGACCGCCCCGGCCGCCAAGCCGCTCACGAAGCGTTCGGTGTCCTGCTGCTCGCATCCTCGCTGAAGGTGTCGAAGCACCACGTCACGTTCGCACTGCCACCGAGCGGCCTGAAGGACGTGTCCGTTTGGCTGTATCACACGGCCGAGAACAAGTCCTGGGACTTCCAGAGTTGCACGATCACGCCCGTGACGCTGTGACGGCGGCGACGCCCCTGAGGCGAGTGTCACCCATGTCGCCGGTCTGATCTGGCACCGGATCTGGCACCGGATCTGGCACCTGATCTGGCACCCCTGTTCGCGCTGGACAGGTCTCGAAGCCGACCGCGCGGCGAGGCGCGTCACTGGAAGCAGGCGCCGTCCCAGGCGACCTCGCCGAAGACGCCGGGGCTGCAGCCGCCGTCGGTCGTGTCGTCGCTGCTCGTGCTCGCGTCCGTCGTGCTCGCGTCCGTCGTGCTCGCGTCCGTCGTGCTCGCGTCCGTCGTCGCGCTTGGTTGATTCCGCGAGGGGTCGAAGCACCCGACGAGCGGGGCGAGCAACAGCACGATTCGCACGCGCCGGGTCACGGCGCACCGCCGAGCGATTGCGCGACGAGCCGCACGCCGGCGAACTGGAGCGTCGCGCTCTGGAACGTCGCTGCATGCACGTCGTAGTGCCACGTGCCCACGCCGGGCTCGTCGAAGAACGTGAATGCACCGGGCGGCAACCCCAGCAGCCCGTCGGTCTGCTGCGCGAGATACGTCAGGTTGGTCCAGTCTTTCCCGTCGGGACTG
>JAIBBS010000300.1 GCA_019694555.1 Nannocystaceae bacterium | reverse complement strand
CGCCGAGCGCCGTGGCGCCCAGGGCCAGCGCGCCGCCGGTGCCCAGCAGCGACCATGCCCACGGGCGCACGGCGGTGCGGCGCGGACGGCCGCGGTCGTTGCGGCCGTCGCGATCGGGGCGCGGCGGTGGCACGTCGGTGCCGGCTTCGGGCGCGCTGGTCTCGGGGTACATCGCCTCGGGATCGGCGGACGTGTCGGGCTTCGCGGCCGCGGCCTCGCGCTGCTTGTCGAGGCGCGTCTGCAGGCTCTTCTTGCGCTCGTCGAGCGCGGCGCGTTCCGAGGCCGGCGCGAAGGCGCGGTAGCGATCGAGCGCCGCGATCGCAGCCTCGAAGTTGCCCGCGCGATCGTGGGCCAGCGCGGCGTTGTAGAGCATGTCGTCGTTGCGCGACAGCTCGTAGGCCGACTCGAACGCGGCCGCCGCAGCGGCGTACGAGCCCTCGGCGAACAGCGTGCGACCGTTGTCGTACAGCTCCTCGGCGCGGGCCAGATCCTTGGCGCTCGGTGCCGTCGCGACGCGCGTGGTCGCGGTCGCGGCCGGCGTCGCGGCCAAGACCAGCGCCAGCGACGACGCGATCACCACGCCGCGCCCGGCGGCGGTGCCGGTGCGCTGCCGCTGCATCGCCCGCATCCCGGCCCCACGGTATACCGCCGCTGCGCCGTCGGTCTACACTGCCTGCCGGACACGCCGTGCCCACGCCCGCGCCCAGCCGCGATCCGTCGCGTGTTCGCACCGCGAGCCCCGCGAGTCTGCGCGCGCGCGCGCCCGTGGCCTGCGCGGCGCTCGTCGCCGCCGGCTGCAGCCTGACCGCGATCGATCCCGCCGCCTGCCGCGAGCACGCCGACTGCAGCGCCGCGTTCGGCGTGGGCTCGGTGTGCGGCGACGACGGCTACTGCAGCGAGCTGCGCAGCCATCCCCGCTGCAGCCGCAGCTGGCCGCCCGAGCTGGTCGAGCAGCCGCAGGACTTCGGCGACGCGATCGTGATCGGCTCGCTGTTCGGCTTCACCGATCACGAGGACACCCGCCGCGCCGCCGAGCTGGCCGTGCGCGAGCTCGAGCTGCAGCAGGGCCTCGAGGGCCAGCGCGTCGCGATGCTGCACTGTGATACCACCGCCGGCGTCGACGGCCTCGACGACATCGAAGGCGCCGCCGCAGCCGCGCGCTTCCTCGCCGAGACCATCGGCGTGCCCGCGATCGTCGGCCCGCGCGGATCGTCGCGCACCCAGGCGGTGTTCGAGGCCGTGCGCGAGCACGACGTGCTGGTGATCTCGCCCTCGGCCACCAGCGCCGCGCTCACCGGCATCGACGCGGTCGATCCCAGCTTCGAGCACCCCGGCCTGCTGTGGCGCACGGTCCCGCCCGACACGCTGCAGAGCGCCGTCATCGCCGACGACATGCGCAGCCGCGGCGTCGCCGACGTCGCGGTCGCGTACCAGCGCGGCGCCTACGGCGAGGGCCTCGCGAGCCTGTTCGAGAGCCGCTTCGTCGCGCAGGGCGGCGGCACCGTCGAGCGCCAGCCGTTCGAGTCGGGCCAGTTCGCCGCCATCGTCGCGCACCTGGGCGACGAGCTGCGCACCGGCGCGATCGACGAGGTGCTGTTCGTCTCCTCGGACATCGCCGACTACGTCGGCTTCCTCGTCGCGGCCACCGCGACCGACGATCTCGCCGCGGCCTACACCACCGCGGGCACCGGCATCTTCCTCGCCGACGCCGCGTACAACGAGATGCTGCTCGCGCAGGGCGCCGCCGGGGCCGCGGCCCTGTTCACGCACGTCCGCGGTACCCGACCCGCGCCCGCCGAGGGCACGCTGTTCAACACCTTCGCCGCGGCCTACTCCGCCGCGCAGTACGGCGACGCCGATGCCTCGGGCTTCACGCCCCACGCCTACGACGCCGCGTGGCTGGTGCTCTACGGCCTGGCGCGCGCGCACTTCGACGAGCCCGCGCTCGGTGGCAGCGGCATCGCCCGCGGGCTGCGGCGGATCAGCGCCGGCGATCCCATCGACATCGTCGCGACCAGCTGGCCGGCGGTGGTCGAGCACTTCCGCGGCGGCCAGAGCATCGACGTCACCGGCGCCTCGGGTCCGCTCGACTACGATCCGGACACCGAGGAGACGACTGCGCCGATCCAGCTGTGGGCCATCGAGCCCGACGCGATGGCGCCCTCGGGCTTCGGCTTCGTCGAGCTCGCGCGCGTCGATCCGCAGTGACGCTCAGCTGGCCGGCGCGACCTCGGCGTAGGGATCGACGATGCCGTCGGCCGGCGCGGCGGTGTCGCTGCCGTCGACCGGCACGCTGGGCACGTCGGCGGGGGGCGTGACCTCGGGCGTCGACACCGGAGCCACCGGCTGCGTCGGCAGCGGCTCGCCGCGACGGGCCGCACGCTTGGCGGCACGCTTGGCCGCACGCCGCTCGGCGCGGCTGCACATGTTCTTCGAGAGCATCGCCGTGGCGAAGCCCGCCGCGGCCTGGGCGTTCACGGTGCCGCCCATCGTCGGCGGCGGGCTCGCGGGGTCGACACCGGTCGTCGCTGCGGTTGCCGCGGGATCCGTCTGCGCCTTGCACTGCTGGCGCTTGGCCATGAGCTGCGACGCGCCGGCGGTCAGGCCTTGCGTGAGGAACGCGCCGCCGGGCACCGCGTTGCCGAGGCTGCTGAGCATGGAACAGGCGGGCGTCATGAGCACGAGCGCGACGAGCGAGACCCAGGTGGTGCGGCGGTGTTGCATGGGCACACCCAAGAGCACCTGCCGTGCCAGCCCGTGCACACGCGGAAATCGGGCTGGGCCCAACGCGACGTCGCAGCGCATGACTCGGATCGGCACCGACGTCCTCCCGGATCGGGTCATCGGGCCTGGCTGCAGCCGCGCGGCGGGGCTATCGTGGTGCGGCGTGCTCGCGTCCTGGCGGATCTCCGTGCTCGCCGCGCTCGCGGCAGCCGGCTGCAGCGCTCCGTCGACGCCGCGCCCGGCCACTGCGCCGCTGCACGGCGCGCCGCCGCAGCGCGCAGCGACGACGCGCGCCGATCCGTCCGCGACGCCGCGCCCGGTGGCGCCCGGCGACGCGCAGCCGTGCACGCGCACGTATGGCGAGCCCGTCGACGCCGCCGCGATCACCTCGCTGTCGGCCGCCGCGGTCGCGACGGTCGACGCGGTCGATCGCCGCAGCGCCGCCGGCACGCGCCTGGTGATCGAGGGCTGGCCGGTGCACTGGCACGCGTGCGCGCCGTGCCCCGACGCTGCGGCATGCAAGCCGTGCGAGTCCTACGCGGTGCTCGCGAGCACGCCGGCCGCGGGGATCAAGCAGCCGGTCACGGCCGAGCACGACCTGTGGATCATGATGCGCGAGCCCGCGTCGCTGCTCCGCGGGACCCGCTACCGCGTGGTCGTCGACGTCTGCGCCGGGCCCTCGCCGGTGGGCGACACACCGCACCTCGAGTGGCGCGGCGCGGCCGCGGTGCGCTGATCCGCCGACGCGGTCAGCCCGGCCGCGCGTCGACGATCACGGGGCACCGACCGCGCCAGCGCGCGAGCACCTCGGGCTCGGTCGCCAGCGTCGCGATGAAGTGCGCGACGTTGGCCATGCGCGTCTGCCAGGGCGAAAACAGCGGGTCGACCAGCGCCTCGTGCACCGTGTACGGCCCGACCTCGCCGTCGCGCAGCGCGTCGGGCCGCACCACGACCCAGTGCACCCGCGGGTGATCGGCACCGATCGTCTGCAGCAGCACCTGCGCGGCGCGTTGGTTGTCTTCGACCGGCGGCACCAGCCGGCGCAGCAGCCACAGCACCATGCGCTCGAAGCGAGTCCGCCGCGGATCGAGCGCGCGCGCGCGATGGACCGACACGCTGCTCATGAGCACGAACGCGACCGCAGCCGCGGGATTGCTGGCCTCGATCGCGCGGCACAGTCGCGTGGTCGCGCGCGTGACCAGGTCGCGCGGCGGACCGAAGACGCCGCGCAGGCTGATCGTGTGGCCCAGGCACGACACCACCGCGGTGCAGCCCTCGACGTGGCGGCGCAGCGCGTCGTCGTCGAGCGACAGCAGCGCGGCGTCGATGCGTTCGAGCGCGGGGTCGGCCGCCACCGCCGCGGGCAGCGACGCGGCCGGGCGGACGATCGCGCGCACACGACAGCCGCGAGCGAGCAGCTGCTGCAGCGTGCGCGCGCCGGTGCGACCGCTGCCGCCGACCACGAGCACGAGCGGGCTGGCGGTCATCCTCGGCGCGCTCACTTGCGGAACGGACGCAGCTCGTCGTCGAGCTTCGCCGGTGTCGACGTCGGCGCGGGGCCCGGTGTCGCGCTCGCGGGCTTGCGCCTTGGCTTGCTCGGCGCGACCGCGGCGTTTTTCGGCGCGGTCGCGGGCGCCACCGCGGCGACGCCTGCGTCGGCAGCGGCCTTGCGATCGTCGCCGCGCAGCGTCGCGAGCCGGGCTGCGAGCCCGTCGCACGGCTGATCGGGGACGATGCCGGCTGCAGGCGTGCGCGCGGGATCGGGCGCGTGCGCCTGCGCGAGCACGTCGGCGTAGCCGGCCGGCGCCAGCGCGATCGCATCGAGCGTCGCGCCGAACACCGCGCACGGTCGCGGCGCGTCGTCGGCCTGCAGCAGGTCGAGCTCGAGCTGACGCTTGGCGTCGATGCGATCGCCGCGACCGGCCGCGCGCAGCTGCGACAGCAGCGCGTGGCGGCGCACGTAGCCCGGCAGCAGCGCTCGATCGCGGGCGTGCACCGCCGCGTGCCACGCGTCGAGCTCGGCCGCAGTGGGGCCGGCGGTCGCGGTCGGATCCGCGGGCGACTCGGGCGGGGTCGTGCGCGCGGCGGACTCGTCGTCGCGCAGCGCGAGCCACAGCCCGCCCGCGACCACCAGCGCCACCGCGGCCGCGCTGCCCGCCGGCGGCGCCCACGGCGTGCGCGGCCGCGGATCCGCGTACAGCTCGCCCGAGTCGTCCTCGCGGCGCGTGCGACCGGTGGTGGTCGAGCGCGTGCTCGCGCTGGTGCTCGCGCGGGCGACCGCGCCGCTCGGGGGCGCCGGCTCGGTCGTCGCGACGCCCACCGGCACCGGCACGCCCACCGGCACCGGCACGCCCACCGGCACCGGCACGCCCACCGGCACCGGCACGCCCGCAGCCGCGAGCGGTTGCGCGGTCGCGTGGGGGTAGGGCGCGGTGACCCGCGCGGCGATCCGCGTGTTCGCCTCCGGCGGCGGGCTCGAGCCCAGATCGCGGGTCGCGTCCGAGGGCTCCGAGAACGGCGTGCCGTCGCCGGGCTCGACGTCGATCGAGCTGGTCACCGGGCCGCCGCTGGTCGGCCCCGCGCCGATCGTGGTCGCCGAGGGCAACGGCGGCGAGCCGAACAGCTCGCGCACGAACTCGCCCAGCCGCACCGGCGAGGGCCGCAGCCCCAGCGATGCCGCGGCGCCGTCGAGGTCGCGCAGCAGCGCGTCGGCGGTGGCGTAGCGCGCCGCCGGATCGCGCTGCAGGCAGCGCATGACGATCGCGTCGAGCACCGGCGGCACCGCGGGGTTGCGCGACGACGGCGGCGGGATCTCGACCGCGGTGATGCGGTGCATGATCGCGAGGTCGTTGTCGGCCTTGAACAGCCGCGCCATCGTGACCATCTCGTAGAGCACCACGCCCAGCGACCACAGATCGGTGCGGCGATCGAGCGGATCGCCCTTGCACTGCTCGGGCGACATGTACGCGGCCTTGCCCTTGCGCACGCCCACGCGTGTGACGTTGGCCCGCGCCGCGGCCTTGGCGATGCCGAAGTCGACCAGCTTCACGGTGCCGTCGTAGGTCACGATCGCGTTGGCCGGCGAGATGTCGCGGTGCACGATCGACAGCGGCTGGCCATCGAAGCCGACCTGCTCGTGCGCGTGGTGCAGCCCCGCGGCGATGCCCATCGCGATCGCGATCGCGTGCTCGAGCGGCAACGTGCGCCCGCGGCCCGACAGCTCGCGCAGGATCGCGAGCACGTCCTTGCCGTGCAGGTACGCCATCGCGAAGAAGTAGTCGCCACCGGCCTTGCCGATGTCGAACACCTGCACGATGTTGGGATGCTCGAGCGTCGCGGCCAGCCGCGCCTCGTGCAGGAACATCTCGACGAACTCGGGATTGTTGGCGTACTGCGGCAGGATCCGCTTGAGCACGACCAGCTTCTGGAAGCCCTCGATGCCGACGCGGCGCGCGAGCAACAGCTCCGCCATCCCGCCCAGCGCGAGCTGGGTCAGCACCTCGTAGGGCCCGATGCGGGTGGTGCCGAGGCTGCCGGTGCCCTCGGGCTGGGTGTACGCCTGCGACAAGGCCCCGACAGCCTACTGTGGCCGGCTGCGGCCGCGCAAAGCCGGACGCCTCACGCGGGCCGCGGGCGCGATGCCGATGCCGGAGGCTCCGGCTGCCGCGCGCGGGGCAGGGCGGCCGCCGCTGCCGCGCGGGGTCGCTACGGCGCGGCGGCGTCGGCGGCCTGGAGCTGCGCGAGCAGGTCGCGGCGGCCGGCCGCAGCCAGCGCCCGCGCGAGCTTGCCCTCGATCTCCGCGTAGCTCGCCGCGAGGTCGCTCGCGAACGGCGAGTGCAGCTGCGCCGGTGGGCCCAGCAGACGCGCGCGCGCGGCGAGGTGGCGTGCCAGCACCTGCTCGGGCCCCAGGCCCTGCTCCCACGGCGCGAGCACCCGCCACGCGACACCTTGGGGCACGCGCGGCAGCGTGGTCGAGGGCACCGAGAAGTCGTTGGCGAGGTACACCGGCAGCGCGCGGCCCTGCTCGTGCTGCCACAGCGCGCCCAGCCACGCGACCGGCTTGTCGATCTCGGCGAGATCGGCCAGCCCCGGCGGCAACAGCCGCTGCAGGCGCACGCGGTACCAGCGTTGCTGCAGCAGCGACGCGTCGATGTAGATCACGTGCGGCGCCGCGCCGAGCACCTGCTGCGCCCACAGCACGCCGAAGCTGCGGTGATCGTCGGTGCCCAGCACGATCGCGGGCGTGTCGGGCTCGGGGGAGTGCAGCAGGTCGAGCGCGTAGCGTTCGATCGCAGACTCGTCGGCCGCGGTGCCGCGCGCGAGCGTGCCGCCCAGCGCCCGCAACGGTGCCACGATCGCCAGCGCCGCCGCGGCCAGCCGCGGCCAGCCGGCGGGCAA
>JAIBBS010000299.1 GCA_019694555.1 Nannocystaceae bacterium | reverse complement strand
GGCGCCGTCGCGGCGCGCAGTGCCGAGACCATCGCGTGCACGTCGGGCCAGCGCGCGGCCGGCTGCGGCGCGAGGCCACGCGTCACCACGCGATGCACCCGCGCGCCGCGGGTCCGCTCGGGCGACGGCGGCAGCGGCAGCGCGCGCGACTTGGCCGCGCGCAGCTGGGCGAGATCGCGGCCAGCAAACGCGACGCTGCCCCACGTGAGCTCGTGCACCGTCGCCGCGTAGGCGAACTGATCGCTGCGCTCGTCCGCGAGCGCGCCATCGTGCTGTTCGGGCGCGAGGTAGGCGGGCGTGCCGGCCCAGCGCGCGACCCCATGCGGCGCCTGCCGCAGCCGCGCGAGGCCGAAGTCGAGCAGCAGCGCGTCGCCAGCGGGCGAGATCAGCACGTTGTCGGGCTTGACGTCGCCGTGGACCACGCCGACGTCGTGCGCGGCGGCGAGGGCCTCGCCGATCTGCAGCGCCCAGCGCAGTCGCGTGGCCAGCGGCGGCAACGTGCCGCGCAGCTGCCGTCGCAGGGTCGCGCCCGCGATCAGCTCCATCGCGAAGTAGCAGCGGCCGTCGTCGTCGGTGCCGACGTCGAACACGCGCACGATGCCGGGGTGCTGCAGGGCCGCGAGCGCGCGGGCCTCGTGCAGCAGCGTGTCGCGCTCGACCCCGTGCAGCTCTGCGCGCAGCAGCTTGATCGCGACCTCGCGCTGCAGCCACTCGTCGTGCGCCGCGAACACCTCGCCCATGCCGCCCTTGCCGAGCCGCCGCAGCAGGCGATAGCGGCCCAGGCGATCGCCGACACCGAGCGTCGGCGCCCGCACGCCGCCGACGAGCGCGAGCAGCTCGTCGCTGCAGCGGGCACAGCCGTCGAGGTGACGCTCGAACGCCTCGCGCTGCGCCGCGTCGAGCTCGCCGGCGACCAGGTCGAGCAGCTGGTTTTCGTCGAGGCAGGGCACCGGGGGGCACGCGGAGGATCGCGCAGAAGTCGTGGGGCCGCGACCGCCCCGGGCCACCGCTGGCGCCGCCGGTCCAAGCATTGGCGCGCCGGGACAAGCGGCGCGGCGCGGCGCCGGCCATGCTGCGGTCATGACGACGACGACGACGACGACCCGTGCGTGGCCGCTGCCGCAGCGGCCCGCGATGCTGTTGCTGCTGGGTGCGGTGTTGGTCGCGGCCTCGCAGGTGCGTTTCCCCGTCGCGGCGTTGGGTTGGGTCGCGGCGGTGCCGTGGCTGCGATACCTGCGGACGACACAGGGCGTGCGGGCGCGGGTGGCGATGGTCGCGGCGCTGACCGGGGCGTGGACGATCGCGACGATGAAGATCGCCAGCGAGCCGATGTTCCTCTTCCTCGCGCCCGCGTTCGCGCTGCCGATCGCGCTGGCACAGTCGGGCGCGTTGTTGCTGTGGGATCGCCTGCACGCGCGGCTGCGGCCCGGGCACGCGGTGCTGCTGTTCGGCACCTCGACCGCGGTGGCCGAGTCGGCGTTGTACTCGTTCACGGAGTTCGGCTCGTGGGGTGCGGCGGGCTACGCCCAGCTCGACGATCTGCCGCTGCTGCAGCTGGCGTCGGTGTTCGGTGTCGCCGGCATCGCGGCGCTGGTCGGCAGCGTGGCCGCGGCGATCGAGCACGCGCTCGCGTGCCCCGACCAGCGGCGGCCCGCGGTGTGGGCGATCGGTGCCGCACTGGGTGTGCACGCGTTCGGCGTGGTGCGGCTCGCGGTGTCCGAGAACGCCCAGGCGCCGCGGCTCGAGGTCGCGATGGTCGCGACCGACTCGGACGTCCGCGGCTTTCCGCTGCCCGAGCGCGCGACCACCCACGCGTGGGACGAGGCGCTGCGCGAGCGCACGCGGCGAGCGGCGCGGGCGGGCGCATCGCTGGTGGTCTGGACCGAGGCGGCGACGTTGGTGTGGCCGGACGAAGAAGACGCGTGGATCGCTGCGCTCGCCGCCACCGCGCGCGAGGCCGGCGTCGACGTGGTCGCGGGCTACGTCGTGCCGCTGGCCCAGACGCCGCCGCGCTACCGCAACGAGGCCCGCGTCGCGCTCGCCGATGGCACCGTGTTGCCGGCGTACGGCAAGGTCCACCCGGTGCTGGGCGAGCCGGCGGTGCCCGGCGATCCCGACGGGCTCGGCGGCGTCGCGCACGAAGCCATCGCGCGCGCCTGGGGCACGCTCGCGGTCGCGGTCTGCTACGACTACGACTTCCCGTCGATGGGTCGTCTGCGCGCCGCGCATGACGTCGACCTCGTGGCGGTGCCCTCGTCCGACTGGCGCGGCATCGATCCGGTGCACGGCCAGATGGCGACCGTGCGCGCGATCGAGTCGGGTCACGCGCTGGTCCGCTCGACGCGATGGGGCCTCTCGGTCGCGGCCGACGCCTACGGTCGCGTGCGAGCGTGGCGCTCGCACTTCGAGGGCGGCGCCGACGTCGTGCTCGCCGGTGTGCCGCTGCTGCGCGTGGCCACGCCGTATGCGTGGTGGGGCGAGCTGCCGCTTTTGCTGGTGTGGTCGAGCACCGTCGCCGCGGCGCTGTGGCTCGCACGACGCCGCCACTGACGTGCGTGGGCTCGGCGGCGGCGCGGTCGTGCTACCGTCCGTCCGTGGCGACCGCGGTGCTCGCCGTCTCCGTCCGCGCGATGCTCGACGCGTGTGAGCGCATGGGCTTCGATGCCGATGGCGTGGCCGCGCGCGCCGGCGTCGATCGGGCCGAGCTGCGCGATCCCGACGCGCGGCTGGCCCCGCGCGCGATCGAACGGGTGTGGCGCGAGGCCTATGCCACCACCGCCGATCCCTGTCTCGCGCTGCACGCCGCCGAGCACGTGCCCGATGGGGCCTATCGCGTGCTCGACTACCTCGCAGCCGCGAGCGCGACCCTGGGCGAAGCGATCGAGCGGTTGGTGTCGTACTTCCCGCTGGTCGGCGGCGTCGCGTTGCAGCTCGAGCGCAGTGCGGACGGCGTCGCGCTGTGGCTGCGCGACGCCGTCGCGGACGCGGTCGTGCCGCTGCCGGCGCAGCAGTACACCCTCGCCGCGATCGTGCTGCGGACCCGTCGCGGTTGCGGCGTGGCGTGGACGCCGACGCACGTCGACTTCACCGAGGCCGTGCCTGCACCCGACGATCACGCGCGGATCTTCGGCGTGCTGCCGCGCGCGAATCGTCCGCGTCCGGGCTTCGGCATCGCGCACGCCGACTGGCAGCGTCCCTGCGCGCGCGCGGACGCCGGCCTCGCGACGCTGCTCGAGGCGCACGCCGCCGATCTCGTGGCGCGTCTGCCCGAGGGTGGCGGCACCGCCCGCGACGTCGCCACCGCGGTGGCCTCGACCCTGGGCGAGGGCGAGCCGTCGCTGGCAGCGATCGCCAAGCGCCTGCACACCAGCGCGCGCACGCTGCAGCGACGGCTCGACGACGAGGGCACCAGCCTCGCGGCGATCGTGCGAGCACAGCGGGAGCACGCCGCGCGTCGCTACCTGCAGCGCCGGGAGATGTCGCTGGTGGAGATCGCGTGGCTGCTGGGCTTCTCCGACCAGAGCGCCTTCACGCGCGCGTTCCGGCGCTGGACCGGCGTCACGCCGGCGCGCTTCCGCGAAGGCGCGAGCGCGTGAGCGCCACCTGCGGTCGCGTCAGCGCCTGCGACCCAGCGCGATCTCGAGGCCGAGGCTGGTCGTGAGCGCGGCCGCTCGCGCAGGGAACAGCGGGGTCTTGCCCTTGGCGTACTCGGTGTGCCGCACCGGGATGACCACGCCCACGCCCAGCGCGAGCGCCACGCGATCGTGCATCCACGCCATCACGCGCATCGACGCCTGCACCCCGGCCCAGAGGTTGAACGCCTGCGATCGCACGCCGGGCCCGCGCGCGCGCACGCGCGTCGCACCGAGCTCGATGCCACCGCACGGCCGCGCCTCGAACCAGCCGCGGACGATGCGACCGCAACCCAGCACGCTGGTGGCGCCCAGGCTCGCGCGCGCGTCGATGCCGGCGACGCGATGGCGATCGGGCGCGAGCGCGAAGCCACCGAGCTCGATCGCCCAGCTGCGTCCGCGCCACGCGAACGCCCCGCCGCCGCCGCCGTCGACGTGCAGCAGCACGCCGTAGCCGACGCGGCCCGCGGCGATCAACGCGGGGCCCAGCGGCGGCGTGGGATCGCGGCGCGCTCGGACGCGAGCACCGGAGGCGACGCTGGTCGCGCCTGCGCCGGCGCTCCGGCGAAAGGCGGCGGTGTCCGTCGCACTCGTGCGCTCGCGCGGCTCGGGCAACGTCGGCGATCGCGGCTCGGTCGCGGGGGGCGGATCGTCGGTGGGCTCGGGCGGCGCGTCGGGTGTCGGCTCACCGCGCACGAACGACAGCGCCACCGCCGTCGCGAGCTCGTCGCAGCTGGGGCTCTGCAGGCGCCGCGTGCGATCGCCCGCGGTGATCCGCGCTTCGAATCCACCGGGGATCTCGACCACCTCGACCCGTGCGTCCGCGGCGCTGCCTCCGAGCGCCTCGGCCCGTTCGATCACGACCTGCGCCGTGGGACACTGCGCGGGTGCGTGCCAGTGCAGGCCGTGATCGCCGGGCTCGGCGGCAGCGCCCCTCAGCGCGAGCGCGGGCAGGAGCGCGGGCCACGGGCTCACCGACCGGCAGTCTAGCCGGGCCCGGCCGCGGTCGAACGATTGTCGCAACGAAAGTCGGCGGGGCTGGAGATCACACAGAGCGAAGACCATGAACGCGACGACTCGACCCCGCATCCCCGGCGTGCTCGCGCTGGCCGCCAGCTTGGCGTTGCCCGCGTGCGTGCACAAAGAAGACCTCTCCGATCCCGAGGCGCTGATGTCCGGGTCGGGCTCCGGCTCGAGCTCGGGCGACGACGGCAGCAGCTCGGTGTCGGCCACCAGCACCACCGGCGAGGGCGCATGCGCGAGCAACGACGGCACGCGCACGCGTCTGGACATCTACGCCGGCCCGGCCGAGGACCCGACGCTCTTCGGCATCGAGGACGTCGCCTTCACCAGTGCGGGTGATGTTGCGATCGCATTCATCCAGGGCAACCATCAGTGGGCGATTCAGCACGCCGATGGCAGCATCGATTTCGCGGCTCCACCCGGCGGCCTCGAGCACGTGGGGGTGGTGCGCGCGCTGCCCGACGGTCGCTGGGCGGTGGCCGACAGCAACCTCACCGATGTCGGCGACTGGGTGCAGCTGGTCGAAGCCGATGGCACGGTCGCGTGGAGCGGCCACTGGGACATGGGGCAGCCGTGGAGCTACATCATCGACCAGTTGGTCGCGTTCCCCGACGGCTCCGCGCTCGCGCAGCTGTGGTGGATCGATCAGACCACCAACGGTCGCCTCACCCAGTTCGCGGCGGACGGCACCGTGCTCACGACGATCGACGTCTCGAACGCGCTGCGCGGTGCCATGGTCGGCACCGCCGACGGCACCGTGTGGGCACTGGCGCCGGGCGAGACCGGCACGCAGATCCAACGCTACACCTCGGACGACTACGCGACCCCGGCACAGACGCTGTCGGCGCCCGGTCGAACGGGCCAGCGCCTGCGCCTCGACAGCAACGGTCGTCCGGTCGTGGTCTCGGCGGACATCGTGCACAACCCCTCGACAGACGGCCCGGTGGTCTGGGTCGACGTCTTCGATCCGGTCAGCGGCGAGATCGTCAACAGCTACAACAACGAGATCACCGCGGGCATGGGCCTCACCATCGACGTGGCGCCGGGACCCTGCGGAGAGCTCTTCGTCGTGGGTCAACGCGACTACACCGCGTGGGTCGCGAGCCTCGACGACGACGGCATCGTGTGGGACGACACCTTCGAGTACGACGCGGCGTTGTACGCCGACGTCGCCGAGGACGGCGCGCTCGTGGTCGTCGGCCAGGCGTCCGTGCCCGACGCATCGGTGCTGACGATCGGACCCTGGATCGCGCGCTACGAACCCTGAACCCCGACACGGCGCAACGGTGCACACGCTGACCGCCACCACGACCGAGCTGCCGAGCTTCGCGGCGATCTACCGCGAGCACGCGCCGGTCGTGCGCGCGGCGGTGCGGCGGTTGGGCGTGCCGTCGTGGTCGATCGAGGACGCGGTGCAGGACGTCTTCGTGGTCGCGCACCGCCACCTCGCCGACTTCGACGGCGGCTCGCTCGACGGCTGGTTGCTGGTGATCGCGCGACGGGTCGCGTTCCGCCATCGCCGCAGCGCGTGGCGACAGCGTCGCAAGCTCGACGCGCTGCGGCAGTGGCTCGGGCTCGCGCCGCCGGAGCGCCCGTGGCAGGCGCCCGAGGCCCAGCTGCTGCTGCGACAGATGCTCGCCCGGCTGGCGCGCGAGCAACACCAGGCCTTCGAGGTCTGCGAGGTGCAGGGCCACACCGCGCAGGAGGCCGCAGCGCAGCTGGGGATCAATCCCAACACCGTGGCCACGCGCTTGCGGGCCGCGCGACTCGAGCTGCGGCGCGCGCTGGTCGAGCCGCCGGTGCCGCGGGCACAGGTCTCGCGCATGGCGATGGCACGGGCCTACCTGGTGTTGTGGCCGCGCGTGCGGTTCGACTCGATCTCGTCGACGCTGCAGGCGGCGATCGGCGGCGGCGCGTGGGCGCTGGGCACCGCGGCCGTGGTCGCGACCGTGATCGCGTGGACGCAGCCGCGCCGCGAGACGCCGCAGGATCGCGGCGACGCGATCACGGTTGTGCGCGAGGCCGATGCGCTGCCGGCTGCGGCCGCGGTCGCGCCGCCGGCCCCGGCCGAGCTGCACGTGCCGACGCCACCTTTGGTCGCGTCGCCGCCGGTGCAGCGCGCGGCAACGTCGCCGCGTGCAGCGAGCCGCGACGAGGTCGCGCCGCTACCCCCACTCGACGCCGAGCTGCTGGCGCAGGCGTGGCGCGCACTCGACCGCGGTGCCGTCGACGAGGCGCGCCGCTTGGTGCAGACCCATCGCGCACGACATCCCGACAGCCCGATCGCGGACGAGCGACGCCGGCTCGAGGATCGTCTCGCGCAGCGTCAGCAGTAGCACTCGTAGCACCAGCAGTACTCGCTGATGTCGCACCAGCCGTCACCGCAGTACCCGCAGCCACCGCAATCGAACGGGCACGAGCCGCACCACTCGTCGCCGTTGCACGAATAGTCGCCACAGACCGGCGGGCACGCGCCGCAGTCCTGCGGGCAG
>JAIBBS010000298.1 GCA_019694555.1 Nannocystaceae bacterium | reverse complement strand
CGGGGCACCGACCCGTGGCGCGCTCGGGCGGTGGGTTGTCGCGCGAGCGCGATCCATGCTCTGATGCGAGCATGCCCCCCCGCATGCCCACCCGTACCCTTGCGCTGCTGTTCGCCCTCGCGGGCCCACTCGGTTGCGTCGTCGTGAGCGACGACGACGCCGCGGACTCCGGTTCCGGTTCCGATGGCACCGGCTCGGCGTCCGCCTCCGCGTCGGCATCGGCGTCCGACACCGCCTCGGCGTCGGCCAGCGCGTCGGCGAGCGCGAGCGCGTCGACCACCGCGACCACCGACGCGACCGCGACCACCGATCCGACGGCCAGCGACTCGAGCGGCGGCATGTCCGGCTGCGAGTCCGGGCCGCTGCCGGAGCCGATCCCCGGGTGCACGCCGACGCCCGCCGCGCTGACCGACGATCCGTACCAGGACTGCGTCGACCGCATCAATCAGTTCCGCTGGGAGTGCCAGTGCCTGCCGCCGCTCGAGCGCTGGGCCGACGCCGAGGTCTGCCTCGACGAGCAGGCCGCCGCCGATCAGTCCGGCGGCGTCGCGCACGCGAACTTCGGCATGTGCAACGAGTTCGCGCAGAACACCTGCCCCGACTGGGGCTCGACCGAGGACATCATCGTCAACTGCCTGCAGGCGATGTGGGACGAGGGCCCCGGTGAGCCCTTCGAGGAGCACGGCCACTACATCAACATGTCGAGCCTCGACTACACCAAGGTCGCGTGCGGCTTCTCGGACAACGGCGCGGTGTGGGGCAACCAGGACTTCTCGATGTGACGTCGCGCGCGATCACCCCTGCGGCACCATGCGGTAGTAGGGGTGATCGGCGTTCTCGATCATGAACGTCAGCGTCTGCGTCGCCGGGATCGAGCCCACGAACAGCGTGGTCCACGGGCCCTGCTCGGCGTCGGCCCACTGGATGTCGTAGTCGACGCCCGGCGCGAGCACGTTGGTGGTGACGATCAGGTCGCCGTCGACGAACTCCACCTGGGATCCGTCCCACGGCCGCGCCAGCGGTTCGCCGATGAACAGCCCCTCGCCGGGCCAGCTGACCGACTTCCAGTAGGCCTCGATCAGGGTCTGGCCGCGGAAGTAGTTCGCGGTCGCGATGCCGACGTGGGGGAACTTCGCGGGGTAGTTGCACGGCTCGACCACGGTGCCGTAGCTGCCGGTCGCGCCGACCTGCAGCCACCGCAGCGCCGACATCTGGCTCGAGCTCGGCACCTCGCCGCCGAACGAGGTCAGGTGATCGGCCATCGCGCCCGGCACGTACGTGTTGCTCTCGATGCCGTCGACCACCGCGAGCCCGGTGAAGTAGAACATCACGTCGGTCGCGTTCTCGATGAGATCGCTGCCGCTGCCGTCGGCGTTGTCGACGTACTGGAACGACAGCCCGTCCCAGTCCTGCCAGTACGACACCAACGTCTCCATCTGCGGGTAGCGCACGCTGCGGGCCACGTCGGTGGTGCGCACGAGGTAGCCGGTCGCGGCGGGATGGGTGCCGTCGGAGGCGACGCCGCGGTCGAACAGCGCCTGCGCGTCACGGGCAGTGGTGGCCGCGAGCATCATGGTCGGGCGCATGCCGTGATCGGTCCACGGCGCGACCGAGCTGGAGTCGTAGTAGGGCGAGGGCGTGGTCTCGGCACAGCCGCCGCAGTAGCCCGGGTCGTGGCCGAAGGTGAACGCGCTGGTGATCGACATGCAGTCGACGCGAAACGGCGTGACCCAGGCCAGCGCCAGCGCCTGGATGTCGTCGCCCAGCTGCATCACGACGTCGTCGCGGATCGGCGTGAACTCCTCGGGGGTCAGCACCGCGACCTGCGGCAGATCGACGTGGATGACGTTGGCCGCGGGGATGCCCCGCGCCTGCACGTAGGCGTCGGCGATGGTCTGCGACAGCGGGTTGGCGTCGTCGACCACCACCGCGAGCTCGCTGGCGAGGATCGAGCTGCGCGGGAACAGGAACACCGGATCGGCGGGCGCGCCACCGGTGCTGCTGCTGCCGCCGCTGCTGCTGCTGCCGTCGTCGCCCGCGCTGCTGCTCGAACCATCCGCGATCGCGGTGGTGCCGGAGCTGCTCGCCTGGCCGTCGTCGCTCGCGCCCGAGGTGCTCGTGCTGGCGGCGCCGCTGCTGCCACCGCCGCCGGCATCGTCACCGCCACAGGCCGCGAGCACCAGGATCCACGGCACCGCTGCAGCCAGCCTGGTTCGCATCGCCATCGGCGACAGGATATCGCAGGCGCGCGCGCGGCCGCGGCCCGGCCGCGGCGTCGAAGCTCACATGCGGGCGGGCGCGATCACAGCGTGCAGTCGGCGTCGCACTCGTCGCCGGACTCGAGGTCGCCGTCGTCGCACAGCTCGGGCCACTCGGTGACGCCGTTGCCGCACGTCGCCGCGCAGTAGCCCGGCAGATCCGCGGCCAGGTGCAGCGTGCCGCCGTGCAGCACGTAGAGGTAGTCGTCGCCGGGCTGGACCTTGATCGCGGGCCCGTCGCCGACGTCGAGCTGGTTGGCCTCGACGGGCGCGGCGGGGTCGGTGGCGTCGTAGGTGAAGATCTTGCCGTTGCTGGCGGCGACGTAGACGAAGCTGCCGTGCACCGCGTGGTCGCGCGACGCGACGTTGTTCTGCACCTCGACGGTCGACAGCTGCACCGGGTCGGTCGCGTCGGTGGCGTCGACGATGCCGAAGCCGCCGCTGGTGTGGAAGTAGACGTAGTTGCCGTCGTCCGACGCGCGCAGGGTCCCGCCGCCGGCGATGTTGACCGTGCCCTGCAGCACCGGCGTCGTGGGGTTGGTGATGTCGAAGACGCCCAGCGGACTCACGCTGATGAACGCGCGCGTGCCCGCGGCCGCCACGCCGTCGTAGGACGGGAACATCACGCCCATGAGGTTGAGGCTGCCGCCGGTGAGCGACATGTTGCTGATGTCGGTGACGTTGACCACGCGCGTGGTCGAGTCATCGGCGATGTACAGCGTGCCGCCGACCAGCGCGGCCTCGAAGCCGAACTGCGACGAGCCGTCGATCTGCTGCGTCATCGTCATCGCGTCGGGGTTGCTGATGTCGAAGGCGGTGACGAGCGGATCGCCGACCGCGAAGATGCGATCCGAGCGGCCGATGAGATCGACGAACTGCGCGCCGTTGACGTTGAGCCCGGTCTGGAACAGCGGCTCGGTCGGATCGGTGATGTCGATGAGAGCCACCAGCGGCGCCGTGAAGCCGCCGTCGGCGACGGCGACGAACGAGCCGGCCGCGCTGACGTGGGCCAGCGGGTCGAAGAGGTTGTCGTAGGTGCCGATGATGCGCGGGTCGCAGAACAGCGCCTCGTCCTGGCACGCGGCCGAGCAGCCGTCGCCCGAGGCGGTGTTGCCGTCGTCGCAGCCTTCGCCGTCCTCGATCATGTGGTTGCCGCAGCCCTCGCCGACGCCGGTGGTGGCGGTGCCGCCGTCGCTCGAGCTGTCGGCCATCGTGGTCGACACGGTGGTCGAGTCGGTCGTGGTCGCGGTGGTCGACTCGGTGGTCGACGCGGTGGTCGACGCGGTGGTCGACGCGGTCGTCGACACCGACTCGGTCCCGCCGGTGCTGCCGCCGCTGCTGCCCGAGGTGCCGTCCTCGCCGCTCATCGGGTGCGAGGGATCGAAGCAACCGCCGAGCAAGGGCAAGGACAACGACGCGGCATGAGCGAGGACGAGGCGCAGGCGCATGGACCAACGCTACAACCTCCGCGTCGGCGCGGCCACTGTCGATGGCGTCGGTGGCCAGCGGTCGCGGGCTCGGCTACAAGCGCTCGGGCGATGGTGAGGTCGCTGCGCGACGAGCCCGTGCTCGTGCTCGACTGTCAGGCGACCGGCGCCTCGCCGGCGCACGGCCACCTGCTCGAGCTGGGCTGGTGCGTGTTGCCGTGCGCGGACGCGCCCGCGACGGCGAGCTCGACGGTGGTCGCGCTGCCGCCAGGCGCGGAGATTCCCGGCATCGTGCGCGCGCTGACGGGCCTCGTGCCCGAGGATCTCGCGGGCGCGCCCACGGCCGCATCGGCGTGGGCGCAGCTGTGCGCCGCCGCAGCGCCGGGCACCCCCGCGATCGTGCACTTCGCTCGCTTCGAGCAGTCGTTCCTCGGGCCGCTGCACGCCGAGCTCGCGCCGCAGCAACCGTTCCCCTTCGAGCTGCTGTGCACGCACGAGATCGGCCGCCGCCTGCTGCCGGGCCTGCCGCGCATGGGGCTGCGCGCGCTGGCGGGCTACTTCGGTCACGGCGAGGGCGAGCTGCGGCGCAGCGGCGCGCACGTGCTCGCGACCGCGTTCGTGTGGCGACACTTGGTCGCAGCCCTGGCGGAGCACGGGGTCGACACGCTCGCGTCGCTGCGCGCGTGGCTGCAGCGCGAGCCCACGCGCGCGCGCAAGCGCGAGTACCCGATGCCGCGCGAGCGCCGGCTGCAGCTGCCGGATCGGCCCGGGGTCTACCGCATGCTGCGCCACGGCGGCGACGTGCTCTACGTCGGAAAGGCCCGCTCGCTGCGTCGCCGCGTGAACACCTACTTCCAGAAGCAGCACGGCATCCCCGAGCGCACGCTGCAGCTGCTGAGCCAGGCGCGTGATCTCGACGTGACCGTGGTCGCGACGCCGCTCGAGGCCGCGCTGCTCGAGGCCGACGAGATCAAGCGGCTCGATCCACCGTTCAATGTCGCGCTCAAGGCCAGCGGGCGCGCGGCGTGGTTCGCCGACGCCGGCCTCACCGAGGTCGTGGCTGCCGGCGACGCGGGCCATCGTGAGGGCCCGCTGGGATCGGCGTGGCCGCTGCGGCGCATCGCGGCGCTGCGCGAGGGCCTCGCGATCGCCGAGGATCCCGAGCAGGCCGCCGCGCGGCAGCAGGCGCTGCGGCTGGCGCTGGGGCGGCCCGACGCGACGCTGCTCGACGACGCGACGCTGGGGGCGGGCGTGGCGGCGTTCGTGCGCGAGCGCGGCGTGGTCGCGCTCGATCGCGCCGCGCTGTTGCGGCTGGGCGCGCAGCTGTGGCGAGAGCATCGCGCGGCGGTGGCCTCGGCCACGCGCGACGACGACGAGGCGCTCGACGAGCCCGAGGCGGCCGAGGAGGCGCCCGCGGCGATCGAGCGCCCGTGGACCGCGCCCGACGTGGCCGCGGCGTTGGCGGATTCGGTGCGCGCGCTGGCCCACGCGGTGCGGCGCGCGGCGCTGCTGCGCGCGCTGGCCGACGCCACGGTGGCGTTCGTCGACGACGGGATCGCGCGCACGCTCGTGCTCGCCGGTGGCGTCGTGGTCGCGACCGAGCCCGGGCCCGCGCACCCGCGTCGAGACGATGCCGCGCTCGACCTGCCGGCCTACGATCGCCTGCGTGTGCTCGCGACCGAGCTGCGGCGCGTGCTCGATCAGGGCGGCCTCGCGCTGGTCCGCAGCGCGCACGCGCGGCCGCTGGGCGGCGCACGGCTGCGTCGCGCGCTCGAGTGGATCTGAGGCCGCGATCAGGCGCCGGCGAAGTGCTCGCGCAGCACGCCGTCGAGCCAGTCGGGCTGCCGCAGCGGCACGCCGTGGCCGGCGTCGTTCGCCTCGACGTAGCGCGCGCCCGGGATCGCGGCCGCCAGCGCCTGGCCGTAGCGCGGCCGTGCGATGACGTCGTGGCGCGCCGACAGCACCAGCGTGGGGATGCCGGCGAGCTCGGCCAGCCGCGTCGAGGCGTCGTGGGCCGCGAGCGCGCGCAGCTGCGGCATGACGATCGGCGGCTGGTCGCCGAGGTCGTGGCCGAACAGCGGCGCGAGCTCGGCCGCGAGCGCGTCGCGATCGACCTGCGCCAGCTCGTCGGGCGCGAGCACCATCTGCAGGAACGCGAGCCGTCGCATGCGCCGCGTGCCCACGCGCGTGCGCAGCCCCAGCCACATCATCGTGGGCGTGAGCGCGACCGCGTGCTTGCCCCGGTCGAAGGTGCACAGCAGCGCCAGCGAGCGCACGCGATCGCGCGCGCGCAGGGCCAGCTCCTGTGCGATGACGCCGCCCATCGAGTGGCCCACGACGTGGGCGCGCGCGAGCCCGAGCGCGTCGAGCAGCGCGAGCGCGTCGTCGGCGAGCCTGCCGATCGACAGCGGCGCCGCGCCGAGGCTGCTGCCACCGATGCCGCGGTGGTCCCACGTCGCCGCGAGGTGGTCGCGCGCGAGCCGGTCCAGCTGCGGACGCCAGCCGTTGCCGACCACGCCCACGCCCTGGATCAGCAGCACGCCGTCGCCCGCGCCGGTGCACTCGTACTGCAGCGTCGCGCCGTCGTCGGTGCGTAGGGTCGGCATCGGCTCAGGCCCGCGGTGAGGCCGTCACTTGAAGCGGCACTCGATGAGCATCGCGGTGACGTTGTCGTCGCCGCCGGCCTCGTTGCTGCGCTCGATCAGCTCGGCGACCGCGGCCTCGGGATCGTCTTGGGTCGCGATGATCTCGTGGATCTCCGCGTCGGTCAGCATGCCCGACAGGCCATCGCTGCACAGCACGAAGCGATCGCCGTCCTCGACCTTGACCGAGCTGATGTCGATCTCGACGGTCTCGCGCATGCCCAGCGCGCGCGTGATCACGTTCTTGTGCGGGAAGTCGCGGATCTCCTGCTCGGTCAGGTCCGGACGCGCGTCCTTCCAGTCCTCGAGCAGCGAGTGGTCGCGCGTGAGCGCGTGGATCGAGCCGTTGCGCACGCGGTAGCAACGCGAGTCGCCGACGTGCGCGACGTAGGCCTTGGTGCCGTTGAGGTGGAACGCGACGATGGTGGTGCCCATGCCGCGCTGGTGGCGGTTGCGCATCGAGGCGTCGTGGATGCGCTCGTTGGCGAGGCAGATCGACGCGAGCATCCGGTTCTCCGCGTAGGGCCGCGACGGATCGTAGCGATACGGCCACGTGACGTCGGGGTCACGGCTGGTGCGATAGAACTCGCCGATGACCTCGGTCGACAGCTTGCTCGCGACGTCACCCGAGGCGTGACCGCCCATGCCGTCGGCGACGAGGAACAGCCGCTCCTCTTCGATCAACGCGAAGAAATCCTCGTTGTGGGTCCGCTTGCGACCGACGTCGGTACGGGCTGCGTAGCGGATGCGCACGGATGACGCATCGTAGTGCCGGGTCGGCGCCGCCCGCAAGGGCCGCGCACGGGCCCCGGCGGCGCAGGGCCGCGGCGGCGGGGC
>JAIBBS010000297.1 GCA_019694555.1 Nannocystaceae bacterium | reverse complement strand
GGCCGTTGCCGACCGCGGCCGCGATCGCCACCGCGCTGCTCGCCCCCGCGGCGCTGGCGGCCGGCGCGGCGCTGGCGAGCGGTCCGTGGATCTCGCAGCAACCCTTCGCGGTGCTGGTCGCGATCGCGCCGCTGCTCGCGGCCGCGATCGCAGCTGCGGGCTTGCTCGCACTGGTGCGCGCACCGCTGCTGCCGTGGCGCATCGCGGCGACCGCCGCGGTGCTGCCGCTGTCGGCGTGGATCGATCACGGCGTGCAGCCGGGCCTTGTGCCCGAGTTCCACCTCGCGCTGCAGGTGCTGGGTGCCGCAGCCATGCTGGTGGCGGCGGCGCGCTGGCTCGAGCGCGACGAGGCGACGCCGCAGCCCGCCGGGGCCTTCGCGCTGGCGATCGCAGCCGCGGTGGTGCTGGCACCGTGGCCGTGGCTGGCGATGGACAAGCGCATGCGCCAGACGCTGCTGCTGCGCTCGCCGGTGGCCGCGGAGTGGATCCGCAACGTGCTGCCGATGCCGCCGCCCTCGCTGCTGCACGACACCCTCGCCGCACTCGACGTGCACGCGGGCAGCCTCGCCGCGCCGGCGCCCCCGCGCGCCGGCCCCCCGCCGATCCCACCGCCGGCCAACGTCGTGCTGGTGGTGGTCGACACCCTGCGCGCCGACGCGTTGCCGCCGGTGCGCCCACCCGAGGGCACCCGCTTCGCGCCGCCGCGCCACACGCCGCGGCTCGACGCGTGGATCGGCGAGTCGGTGTGCTTCGCCCGCGCGTACACGCCGGCGACCGAGACCCGCCGCGCGATGCCAGCGATGATGCGCTCGCTCGACGCCAGCGACGATCCCCTGACCACCGGCATCGATCTCGGCCGCCGACTCGAGCCCACCGGGCTGCAGCCGATGGCGGTCGCGCACAGCTACTTCCTGCCCGGCAAGTATCCCGCGATCGCAGCGCTGTTCGACGGCTTCGACGAGGTCCGCAGCTACGAGAGCGAGGCGATCGACACCGCGGTGCCGCACGCGCTCGAGCTGGTCGCGGGCAGCCCCGAGCGCTTCTTCCTGGTGCTGCACCTGTTCACGCTGCACGCGCCCGGCTTCGACGGCGCGCTGCTCGATCGTCGCGCCGGCACGCGCACCGACGCCTACCGTCGCTCGCTGGCCTACCTCGACGGCCAGTTCGGCGCCTTGCTCGACGGGCTCGCCGCGCTCGAGCACGCGCGCGACACCCTGGTGGTGGTCGTGGGCGATCACGGCGAGGGCCTGGGCGATCACGGCGTACAGCTGCACGGTCCGAACCTCTACGAGGAGGACGTACGCGTGCCGCTGTGCTTCGGCGGCGCAGGCCTGTCGCACGCGGTCGCGCACGACACCGTCGGCCTGATCGATCTCGTGCCCACGATCATGGATCTGCTGGGGCAGCCGCCGCGGCCCGGCGATCGCGGCCGCTCGCTGGTGCCGGCGTTCGACGGCCGCAGCGCGCTGCCCGAGCGCGCGTACTACCTCGAGAACGGCAAGGGCACGCGCGTGGGCGTGGTCTGGGGCGAAGACAAGCTGATCTACGAGCCGCGCACCGGCGCGACCTACCGCTTCGATCTGCGCCGCGACCCGCACGAGCTCGACGATCGCGGGGCGAGCGGCGATGCCACCACCGATCGGCTCGAGCGCGCGCTGGTCGGCTTCGCGCCGGCGACGGTCGCGGCCGAGCTCGAGCGACCCGCCGTGGCGGCGCTGCGCCTGCGCCGGCTGCAGGAGCTCGACCCGGCCGCGCCGCCGGACGCACTGCCGCTGCTGTTGCGGCTGGTGGCGCTGCGGCCCGACGAGGCCGCGCTCGCACGCGTGCGCGAGATCTTCGCGGCCGGCGACGACGAGGTGAAGCTGGCGGTGGCGCAGGCGCTGCTGCGGCCCGGCGTCGCGTTCGACGACGCGCTGGCCGACGCCGTCGCGGGCTGGCTCGCAACGCAACGGTGGCCGCAGCGCGAGGCCGAGCTGGTCTCGCGGCTCGCCGCCACCGGCACCGCCGTGTTCGCGCCGCAGCGCGTCGCGGCACAGCTGCTGCTGCGCGCCCCGGGGCACGCCGCGCTGGCGCCGTGGCTGGCACTGGTCGGCGACTGGCCCAAGCAGGCACCGCAGTTCGCCGAGGCGCTCGCGACGATCCTCGACGCGCGCGGGCACGGCGACGCCTCGACGTTGCTGCTCGCGCTGCAGGCCGCGGTCGGGCTCGAGGCCGACGCTCCAGCCCGCGCCGCGATCGCCGAGCACGCGCGCGTGCTGCTGCGCGAGCGCGATCCGTCGCTGCGCGCCGCCGCCACCGCGGTGCTCGGACGCACCGGCACGCTCGACGACGTCGACGCGCTCGCGACGATCCTGCGCGATGGCGGCGAGGATCTCCGCGTGCGCCGCGAGGCCGCGGTGGCCCTGTGGGCGCTGCAGGGTCGCGATGCCCTGCCCCAGCTGGAGGCCATCAGCGGCGATCGCAGCGGTGCACGCCTGGTGGTCCGACACCTGCGCGACCACGGCGGCACCGCGGGTCTGCCGCTGCTGCGTCAGCTCGCCGAGCACGCGCCCGCTCGCGACACGCGGGCCGAGGCCGCACGCGCGGTCACGCGGATCGAGGCCACGGCCGCGTCGGCGACGACGCCACCGGCGCGCACACGGCCGTGACGTCGCGCGCGGATCACTTCGGGCCGACGCAGCTGGTCTGGCCCTCGCCCATCTCGAGGCACGTCACGCACGGCGCGAACGGCTCGACCGTGCAATCGGGCGTCGCGGCGAAGCCGCTGCAGGTGTACTGGATCGTGTCGCCGCCGATGAAGATGTCGAAGTACGCGCCGGCGTACGACTCGGCCACGGCGGCCGCCATGCCGACGCGGGTGGTGCCGTCCTCGCTCCCCCACGAGGCCCAGAACGCCCCCTGTGCCGCGGCTTGACCGACGACACAGTCGTGCAGGGCCTGCCACGCGGCGAGATCGTCGCCGGCACCGAGCGCGCCGCAGTCGATCGGCTCGGTCTCGCTGCCGTGGGCGAACTCCGACTCGGGGTTGTCGGGACACTGCGTGTCGCAGACGCAGTGGCACGACCACTGACCGTCGACGCACTCGCTGCCGTCGACGCAGCCGGGTCCGCACGCATCGCACGGGCTCGGGCCACAGCCGCCGCCGCTGCTGCCGCCGCTGTCCTCGGTGCCCGACGAGGACGCCGTCGTCGTCGCGCTCGCCGAGGCGGAGCTCGCCGTCGCCGAACCCACGCTGTCCGAGCCCTCGCTCGCGCCGTCGCTGCCCGAGCCGCTGCCGGTCCCCTCGTCGCCCGAGCCGCTGCCGGGACCGCACGCCATCGCCATCGCCACCGCCCACCATCCAACCCAACGACCCATGGCCCGAGCGTGGCAGCCGGCGGCGCTGCGCCGCAACCCCCGCCGCGCTCGCGTGCCGGCGGCGTCACGGGCCGCGCGGCGCCGCCCCGCCGCGCCCGGGGGCGAGGTCTCCAAATCTCAACTCACGCGGACTTTAGTCTTAATCCGATTGCATTTAGCATAGTGACGCGGCATTAGACGCTTCATGGCGACCCCTGAAGCCCGTACCGACCGCCCGAGCCTGCGCGACTTCCTCGAGATCCACTACGAGGAGCTCGAGGAGAAGAACCTCGAGGCCAAGCGCCAGCGCCTCGAGCGCACGCCGGTCGACCAGGTCCGCGAGCAGCGGGTCCGCTACCTGACCGACGAGAAGCGGATCAAGGCCGTGACCGTGGCCTTCGCCGACCTCGAGGGCCGGCTGCACATGCTGGACTACGACAAGAAGTTCCTGCTGCGCTCGGCGGACAACCTCACCTTCGACGGCTCGTCGATCCGCGGCTTCTCGCTGCAGCACGAGTCCGATCTGCGGCTGGCGGTCGACTGGCCCGCGTTCTGGTGGCTGCCCGCGGACGTGTTCGGCCCCGGCAAGGTGCTGGTGTTCGCCGACGTGCTCGCGCAAGACGGCACGCCGTACGCGGCGGACCTGCGCTCGCGGCTCAAGCACTTCACGCGCGAGCTGTACGCGACCAAGGGCCTGCAGGCCCAGATCGCGATGGAGATCGAGGGCTTCTTGTTCCGCGGACGCGACGCGGAGCAACACTACCCCGAGAGCAACAAGTTCGAGTTCATCTCGACCGGTGGCTACTACCACTCGCTGCCCGGCGACGATCTGCGCCGCTTCATCGACGCCGCCGCGGAGGCCCAGCGCGCCATGGGCTTCGCCAACGAGAAGGACCACCCCGAGGTCGCGCCGTCGCAGTTCGAGATGAACTACAGCCACGCCGAGGCCACGGTCGCGGCGGATCAGGTGCTGCTGTACAAGCTGCTGTGCCGCCAGGTCGCGCAGAACATGGGCATGACCGCGTGCTTTTTGCCCAAGCCGGTCACGGGCATCAACGGCAGCGGCATGCACACCAACTTGTCGCTGCAGACCGGCGGCAAGAACCTGTTCTGGGACAAGGACGGCGACAGCGGCCTGTCGGCGATGGGTTGGGAGTTCATCGACCGGCTGCTCAACAACGCCGGCGAGCTGTGCCTGCTGCTCAACAGCAGCGTCAATGCCTACCGCCGACTCGACCCGCACTTCGAGGCGCCCAACCAGATCAAGGCCTCGGCCAGCGACCGCGGCTCGATGGTGCGGATCCCGATCGGCAACGAGCGCTCGGCTCGCATCGAGGTGCGCTCGGTCGCGCCCGACGCCAACCCGTACCTCGCGGTGTACTCGATCCTGCGCACCGGCCTCGAGGGCCCGGCGTCGGATCCCGACCCGAACAAGCGCTCGCGCACGCGCTTTCTGCCCGACAACATCCACGACGCGCTGCGCCTGTTCAAGGGCAGCCGCTTCATCGCGGAGCTGCTGGGCGAGTCGGTGCAGGCGCGCTTCGCCGAGGTCAAGCAGGCCTCGGCCGAGCGCTGCCCCAAGGCGCTGGGCTCGCTGATCAAGCGCGCCGAGGTGCAGTTCCACCACGAGGTCACCAACCAGTACCTGTGGAACCGCTTCTGAGCCGCCCGGCGGCGATGCGATGAGGGATCGCGAGGCTCCGGCGGGCTCGGCCCGCCGGAAGGGAAGAGCCGCCCTGCCCCATGGCTCGGTCGCGCAGCGTCAACGGCGAGTGCGCCGACGGTTGGTGCATCGACTGAGGTGCGCTCGGCGGCCGCGCGTGATGGCGGCGCCGAGCGTGGCGGTCGCGAGTGCGCGCTGGCGCATCGCTCGCTCAGTAGGGCCGCTCGCAGTCGGCCCACAGCTGCACGGTCGCGCGCTCGCGCCACGCGTTGTCGCCGCTGACGAACACGCCGCCGGTGGCCGCGATCGACTCGCCGCGTGCGATCGCGCGCTGCAGGTCGTCGCTCGCGTCGAAGCGCTCGACGTGCCGCAGCTTGCCGCCGTCGTAGAAGCCGACCACGAGCGCCGGTGAGCGGCACGGGCCCTCGCCGTCGTTGCGCAGCGTGGCCGTGAAGACGCGCTTGCGCGAGAAGTCCTCGCCCTCGAAGCGCTCGCCGCTGTCGGCGACCACGCCGCGCGGCGGCGCGTCGGCGACGAGCGCGGGCCGGGCCACGAGCTCGTGGCGCGCGACCTTGCCTTGGATCGCGGCGAGGTTGCGCGTGTAGAAGAACGGCACGCGCTCGCCCGGCGCGACGAAGTGCACCTCGGCGTAGACGTTCTCGCCCGCGTCGTGATCACCCACGTCGGCCTGCGCCGCGGTGGCGATCGAGTCGATGCCGATGACCTTGCCGTCGGCGTCGTAGAACAGCACCCGCGCGCTGGGGTCCTCGATCACCTCCGTGCCGGTGTTGGTGAACTCGCCCCACACGCGGTACTGGATCCAGTAGTCCTCCTCGCGGTTGCCCGTGGGCTGCGGCGCGTCGACCGAGTGCACCGCGACCGTCAGCGGACCGCCCGCCGGCGCCGCCGCGGGTGCGGCCGCGCTCGGCGTTGCGGTGACCCGCGGCGCGGCCACGGCCGGCTGCGGCGCGGCGTCGGAGCGCGGCGTGATCGCGGCGGCCGGCGGCGCGGTCGCGACGGTGCTCGCGGCCGGTGTCGCCGCGGACGCGGACGCGGCGGACACCGGCGCGGGAGCCTGGCCCTGGGCCAACGTCGTGCCGCGATCGCAGCCGGAGGCCAGCATGGGGCCCGCGAGCGCGAGCACGAGCGAGACCGAGCACCGGGGGGACAGAGCGCGTGGCGTCTTCACGACCGGGCTGTACCGCTCGGTCGCATTCGGTTCGCGGCGCTCGCGGCTATGCCAGCATGCGCATCGGCTGCTCCAGCAGCGCGCGCACCGTCGCCAGGAAGCGCGCGCCGGTGGCCCCGTCCATCACGCGGTGGTCACACGACAGCGTCACGCGCATGCGCTTGCCGACCGCGAGCTGCCCGCCGCGCACCACCGGCTCCTCGGCGATGCCGCCGACCGCCAGGATCGCGCCCTCGCCCGGGTTCACCACCGCGGCGAAGGCCTCGATGCCGAACATGCCCAGGTTGGACACCGTGAAGGTCGAGCCGGTCATCTGCGACGGATCGAGCGCGCGGTCGCGGGCCTTGCCCGACAGCTCGCGCGCGGCCGCAGCGATCGCCGACAGCGACATGCGATCGGTGTGGCGCAGCACCGGCACGACCAGGCCGTCGTCGATCGCCACCGCCACGCCCACGTGCACGTCGCCGCGGCGCACGATGGTCTGACCGTTCCAGTACGCGTTGACCTCGGGGTGGATCCGCAGCGCCTTCGCGCACGCCAGCACCACCAGGTCGTTGTACGAGACCTTGATCTCCGCCGCCGCGAGCTCGTCGCGCGCCGCCGCGGCGCGGCCCATGTCGATCGCGATGGTGAGGTAGAAGTGCGGGATCTCGGCGTTCGCCTGCGCCATGCGCTTGGCGATGGTCTTGCGCATCATCGACAGCTCGACCACGGTGTCGCCTGCCGGCGACGGCGCGACCGCAGCCGCGGGCGCGCCCCCGGCCGCCGCGCGATCGACATCGGACTTCACCACGCGGCCGTGCGGGCCCGAGCCTGCGATCGCCGACAGCGGCAGACCGTGCTCGCGCGCGAGTCGACGCGCCAGCGGCGAGGCGGCGATGCGACCGTCGTAGCGCGCGGGCGCGGCCGCGGGCGCCGCCGCGGCCGCGGACGCAGCCGGCGTCGCAGCCGGCGTCGTGGCCTTCGCCGCCGCGGCACCATCGCCCGCAGGCGCAGCACCGCCGCGCGCGAGCGCGGCCTTCGGATCCTCGCCGGCCTGCCCGAACA
>JAIBBS010000296.1 GCA_019694555.1 Nannocystaceae bacterium | reverse complement strand
GCTCACCAGCCGCCTTCCTTCTTCTCTTCGCCGCCCTCGGCCGCTTCGCCGCCGCCCTCGGCCGCCTCGCCGCCGCCCTCGGCCGCCTCGCCGCCGCCCTCGGCCGCCTCGTCGGGGTTGGTGGTTTCCTTCTTCTCGCAGCCGACCAGGCCGGGGACGAGTGCGAGGGCAGAGAGCACGACGAGACGATGGATGGAGCTGCGCATGATCGACGGCGAGTGTACGCCGCTTTC
This sequence comes from Nannocystaceae bacterium, assembly GCA_019694555.1. Classification (GTDB taxonomy): domain Bacteria; phylum Myxococcota_A; class Polyangia; order Nannocystales; family Nannocystaceae; genus Xiheibacterium. The sequence goes on along the minus strand of JAIBBS010000296.1, from coordinate 7,029 downwards.
GATCACTTGCGCCAACGCGCGAGCGCGTCGTCGATCTCCGCGATCTCCTGGCCCCAGTGTGCGCCCGCGGCCTCGCTCGCGGCGTAGCTGTCGCGTGCCGCGGTCGCGAGCGCGATGGCCTCGGCGCGACCGTCGGGTTGTTCCGCGAGCGCCTTGGCCAGCAAGAAGCGGGTCTCCGCGAGCAGCGTCGGATCGACCTGCGCGCCGGCCTTCGACGCCAGCGCCTCGCGCAATCGCGTCACCGCCTGCGGCGCGCGGTGGAGCCCCAGCAGCGCCTTCGCCGAGGCGTTGGCCACGAACACGCGGTGGGGATGATCGGGTCCCAGCCCGGCCACGATCGCGTCGGCGTGCGTGAAGCTGTCGAGCGCACCGGCGTAGTCGTCGGCGGCCAGCTGCGTGTAGCCGACGTTCATCCACGACACCGCGACCTCGGGGTTGTCCTCGCCGAGCTCGCGTCGCCACAGCGCCAGCGCCTCGCGGTGGTGGGCCTCGGCCTCGCGCAGGCGACCCAGGCGCCGCTCCATGCGGCCCAGCTCGTCGAGCGCGGTCGCGACCTCCGCGTTGGCGCCGCCTTGGCTCTCGCGGTGGATCGCGAGCGCCTGCTCGAGCATCGCACGCGCGGGCTCGTGCTCGCCCTGCTCGCCCAACGCGAACGCGAGGTGCCGCATCGCAACCGCGGTGTCGGGGTGACGCTCGCCGTAGTTCGCCTGGGCGATCGCGAGCTCGCGGCGTGCGAGCTCGGCCGACTCGCGCGGCCGTCCCAGGATCCGCAGCAGCGTGCCGACGTTGCCCAGCGCGACCGCGAGCTCGGGCGACTCGGGGTCGCGCGACTCCCAGTACTGCAGCACGCGCTGGTGCGCGGCGAGTCCCGCATCGTACTCGCCCGCGGTGGTGGCCAGCGCACCCTCGGCCGACCACAGCGCGACCTCGACGCGGCCATCGTCCTCGAACGCCCGCAGCAGCGTGTGACCGATGCGGGCCCACGAGCGGCCGCGCTCGACCTCGGCCAGGCGCGAGCCCACGTACGCGAGCTTGCTCGCGACGAACGCCGCGCGCCGCGGCTCGCCCGCCACCAGCGCCTCGGCGAAGGACTGCTCCCACGCGTCCGCGGCCGCTGCGGTCGCACCGGTCGCCAGCTCGATCGCGGCCTGCAGCGAGAACATCTGCTGCGACAGCGGCGCCCAGCCGATGCCGAGCACCTCCTCGCGCACGCTCGCCAGCTGCGGTCGCGCCTGTTGGAACGCGCCGGCGTCGACCAGCGCGTCGATGCCCACCAGCGTGCGTTGCAGTGCGTCCGCACGCGCACGCACCGTGGCATCGCGCGGCGGCGGCTGCCGCGACACCAACGCCTGCGTATCGCGACACTCCGCCAGATCCGACAGTGCGCGCGCGGCATCGACGGCACCGATCACGGTGTCGCGCTCGGCGGCCTCGAACAGCTGCAGCAGCGCCGCGAACTGCTCGAGGTCGCGATCGAGACAGGCCATGCGCAGATCGAGCAGCGTGGTCGATTGCTCCGCGCGCTCGTGGGTCGCGCGGCAGGCCTCCACGCGCTCGCTCTGCCACGCGCTCGCGTGGGCGTCGAGCAGCTTCGCGGCCGAGCTCCAGCTCTCGCGCGCGAACGGCAACCCGGTGGTGGCGAAGCGCTCGCCGATCGCGTCGCGCCGCGTCTGCGACCACGTCGCCGCCAGCCGCTCGTCGGTCTGCGGGCACGGGGTCGGACCCGCCGGGGCCCGCGGCGCGAAGTAGGCCGCGGCCGCCACGCCGCCCAGCGCCACCACCACCGCCACGCGTCGACGGATGCGGCCGCGATCGCGCGCGAGCTCGTCGACCAGCGCGGTCATGCTCGCGAAGCGCTGCGCGGGCTCGACCGCGAGCCCGCGCGCGAGCAAGCGCTGCAGCCACCGCGGCACCGCGCGCTCGTTGCCCGGCGCGCGCGTGCGGCCCTGCAGGATGTTGAACGCGATCGCGGCGTGGGTGTCGCCCGCGAACGGTCGCTGCCCGTGCAGCGCCTCCCACAACGCCACGCAGAACGCGAACTGATCGGAGGCCGGCCCCGCGGCGCCGCCGGTGTGCAGCTCCGGCGCCATGTAGGCCGGCGTGCCGAGGATCGTGCCGTCTTGCGTGAGCGCGTCGTCGAAGTCGACCGGGTGTTGCGCGAGCTCGCCGAACTCTTCGCTCTCGGGCGCAGACTCGACCCCGCCCGCGGTCGCGCGCGCGAGCCCGAAGTCGAGCACGCGCACGCGGCCGGTGATGCCGCCGTCCTCGGCTTCGCGTCCGATCATGACGTTGTCGGGCTTGAAGTCGCGGTGGATCAGATCCGCCGCGTGCGCAGCCGCGAGCCCGCGGCCGGCCTGCACGAACACGTCGACGATCTCGCGCACGCTGCGGCCTTGCGCGGCGAGCCACTGTCGCAGCGTCATGCCGTCGACGTACTCCATCGCGACGAACACCGCGGGGCTGCGTGGGCGCGACGACTCGCCGGCGAGCGCGGCGTCGCCGACGTCGAAGACCTGGATGACGTTGGGGTGGCCGACGCGTGCGAGTGCCTGGGCCTCGCGCAGCAGTCGCGTGCGGATCTCCGCCACGCGCTTGCGCATGCCGCCGCGCACCGCGACGACCTTGATCGCGACGCGGCGATCGAGCTCGGGATCGTAGCCGCGGTAGACCACGCCCATGGTGCCGGCGCCGAGCTTCTCGACCACGACGTAGCGACCGAGCATGCTGCCGCGCGTCAGCTCCGTCGGCGGCGCGGCCGCCCCGCGTGGATCGGTGCGTTCCACCGGACCCGGCACCGGCGGCCCACCCAGCTCCACCGTCGACTCGCCGCAGGCGCGGTCTTGGCCACTGCCGTCGTCGTCGTGATCGGTCACGCTCGCATCGCGCAGCCGGGTCGCGAGGCCCGTGCGCGCATCCCCACGCAAAAGTATCAGGATCGGGCGCCGCCGCGCCCACGCCCTGCCGTATGCTGCGTCACGAGACGGTGATGCCGATGCGGAAGTCGCGATGGTGCGCGTGGGTGCTCGCGCTGGGCGGTTGCGGCGCGGGCGTGGGCGTGACCGGCGAGGGTGACGGCAGCTCGAGCAGCAGCGGCGCCGCGAGCAGCGAGGGCACGAGCAGCGCGACCACGCTGCAGACCACCAGCGCGAGCGCGACCACCGTCGATCCCACCGCGGGCACCGCCGACGGCAGCGGTGGCAGCAGCTCCGAGACCACCGCCGATCCCGGCACCAGCACCGGTGAGCCGTTCCCCGATCCGGTGCCCGACGACTGCATCACCGAGGTCGATGCGGGGCACCACGCGTTCACCTGCGACGGTCTGGTGTTCGACGTCGAGGTGCCCGAGCAGTGCCTGCACGAGGCCTGCGGCCTGGTCATCGACGTGCACGGGCTGTCGATGAGCGCGCAGATGGAGAACGCCAGCACCAACATGCGCGCGCTGGGCCAGCGCCACGGTTACATCGTGGTGCAGCCCAACGCCGACCCCGCGCCGCCGCTGTCGAACTGGATCCCCGCGGTCGACGACCTCAAGGTGTGGGAGTTCACCGAGCGCACCGCCGCGGCCTTCCACGTCGATCCGGATCGCTGGCACTTCACCGGCTTCTCGCAGGGCGGCTTCATGACCTGGCGCTTCGCCTGCGCCCACGCCGATCAGCTGGCCTCGGTCGCGGCCGCGTCGGCGTGCGGCAACGACTTCCCCATCGAGGACTGCCAGTTCACCGAGGACGAGTCGCCCAGCGAGCCGATCGACATCCTGTACGTGCACGGCACCGCCGACCTGGTGGTCAACTTCCTGTGCGCGCAGCCGCGTCGCGACGCCGTGATCGCGCACTTCGGACTGCCGACCGAGCCCGAGGTCTTGCTCGACGATCCCGACCTGCGCTGGCATCGCTTCGCCAGCGACGAGGTCGTGTTCGAGTACCTCGAGCACGACTACGTCGGCGACGCCGCCATCGCCGGCGGTCACTGCATGATCGGCGCCGACGACCCGGGCGACGCACCCGGCCAGGCGGTGCCGGCCAGCTGCGACGACCCCGGGCTCGTGGTGTGGGGCGAGGCCGCGATGCAGTTCTTCATCGATCACCCGCGAGGCTGATCGCGCGGCAGCTCAGCGGCCGCCGCTGAGCTCGTCGTCGATGATCTCGCGAAACGCCGACAGCCCCTGGCTGCCGACCAACAGGTCACCGTTGATGAAGAACGCCGGCGTGCCCTGGGCGCCCGCGCGCATGCAGACCTCGCGCTCGTCGGCCACGCGCTGTGCGGTCGCGTCCGCGACCAGGTCGGCGGCGAAGCGCTCGCCGTCGAGCCCGAGCCCGCGCGCGAGCGCGACCAGCGACTCGACCGTGCGGTGATCGGTGTGCTCGAACAGCGCCTCGTGCATGTCGGCGAAGCGACCCTGGTTGGCCGCCGCGACCGCAGCACGTGCCGCGAGCGCGGCGGCGGGGTGCATGTCGAGCGGCATCTGCAGGAAGTGCAGCGACAGCTTCGCGCCGTAGTGCTCGCGCAGCTGTTCGAGGGTCTCGCGCGCACGGTTGCAGTAGGTGCAGTCGTAGCCGCCGCACTCGACGATCTCGACCTCGGCCTTGGCCTTGGCGTTGGCCGCGAACAGCGGCTGCAGGCCCAGGCTCGACACCGCGGCCTCGGGCTCGATCGCCGCGGCCGCGGACGGCTGCGGCAGCGTCCAGCTCGCGGCGGCCTCGCGCTGCTGGGCCAGCGCGGCGTCGCCGATCACCGCCGTCACGCCGCGCCGCTCGCCCGCCGGCAGCGCGCTCACGAAGCTGGGCTCGAGCGAGTGCGCCATGCACTCGCCCACGGCATCGAAGTGGCGCACGTCGGGGCCATCGGGCTCGTCGAAGCCGGCGTCGGGATCGATGCACGCGATCTTGCGCCCGCGCGTGACCTGCACGCCGGTGATCGTGTTGCCGACCTCGGGCTCGCCGCCCTCGACGTCGACGATGACCTCGAAGCGACCCTCGCGATCGGCCTTGGGCAGCAGGTGCTCGCAGCCCTCGAACGCGGCCAGGATCTGGCTGTCGTCCGAGACCTGCATGCGGATCGGCGCGGCGGAGGGATCGCAGCCGCCGGCGCACTCGCCCTCGCAGGCATCGCCGGGCTCACCCTCGCAGCCGGGTGCGTCGGCGGCCGCCGGCGCCGGCGCGGGCGCAGCCGCGAGCGCGTCGGACAGCGGCTCGGCGCGCGTGGGTGTGGCGCTGGCGGTCACCGTCGCGGGCACCGGTGCGGCTGCGATCGCGCGCTCGGTGGTGGGCGCCGCGGACACGGCCGCGTCACCGCGGGTGGTCACGAGCACCAACGCCGAGGTCGCGGCGGTACCGGCGAGCGCCCAGGGCAGCGCGCGCGCGAACGAGAGCGGGAGGAAGGACTTGCTGATCGGCATCGTGGTCGCTCCATGGGCCCGCGCCGCGTCGCGGCCGGGCCATGCTGCGAGTGCCACCGCGCCGCCGCACCATCGCTGGCGGTCGCCGTAGCGCTCGTCGAGGCTCGCGCGGATGCGACGCAGACCCTCGTGGATCTGCCATCGCACCGTCGCCGGCGGCGTGCCGGCGTCGCGCGAGATCTCTGCAGGTGCGCGGCCGAGGAAGAACCTCGCCTGCAACACCGAGCGATACGGATCCGGCAGCTGCACCAACGCGTCTTGCAGCTGCGCCACCAGCTCCTGTCGCACGACCAGATCGTCGGGCGAGGGTTCGGCGGCGTCCTCGATCGCAGCGAGCTCGCGCGCGGCCCGTCGCTTGTCGCGGCGGAGTCGCTGACGCTGCTCGTTGCGCATCACCTGGCGCAGCCACGGTCGCAGCCGCTCGGGCTGCGGCGGTGCGGCGGCCAGCGCCGCGACGAAGGTGTCCTGCACCAGGTCGTCGGCACCGCCGTCGCGTGCCAGGCACCACGCCAGCCGGCGCAGCTCGTCGGTCGCGCCGGCCATCGCGGTCGTGGCCGCGGGCGTGTGTTCGTGGGTTCGCATCGCTTGCCCACACCCGATGCCGCCGATGCCCGGGCGTTGGTTGGCGTGGTGCGGCGTCGTGCGAGACGCGTGTGAGTCTTCGCGCGGTGGTCCGAGCTCGAGGCCAACGGGGGTCGTGCAGGCGATCGCCACGACCCCCGAACGACGCGAGCCGGCGATCGCTACTGCTTCTTGCCGCCGAACAGGCCCTTGCGTGCGGCCGCCGGCGCGGCCGCGGCGGCCCCGGGCTTGGCCAGTCGCAGCGCGCGAGCCTGACGCTCGGCATCGATGAGGTGCGGATCGAGCTGCGCGGCCTTGGTCAACGCCGCGATCGCGGGATCGACCGCGCCGAGGTCCTTGAGCACGAGTCCGCGGAAGTAGTGCGCGCGGGCGATGAGCGGCGCCTCGGTCACGACCTCGGCGAGGATCTTCTCGGCCCGCACCGCGTCGGCGCGGGCCTTGCTCGAGAGATTGTAGTCGCACCACGCCGCGGCCGCGCGCAGATCGGGCTCGTCCTTGGTCAGCGCGAGCGCGCGCTGGTAGTGCTCTTGCGCGCGATCGAAGCGCCCGGCCTTGAGGTACTTGTCGCCCTCGCGCGCGAGCATCTCGCTCTCGAAGGCGGCGCGCGCCATCGCGGTCGCATCCGCGCCGGCCTGGGTCGGCGACACGCCGCGCTGGATCGCGTCCGCGAGCTGCTCGCGCTTGGTCTCGTCGTTCAGCAGCACCTGCGCTTCGCTCAGCGCGGCGAAGACGTTGCCCACGCGCTCGCGCAGATCCAGTAGCCCGCGCGCCGCCATGGCGTCGGGGTGGAACTTGCGGCTGAGATCACCGAACGCGCGACGGATCTCGCGCTTGCCCGCGTCGAGCGGCACGCCCAGCAGGTCGAACGCGTGCGCGCCCTTGGCCAGGCGCGCCTCGAGCTCGCCGAGCTCGCGCAAGAACGTGTCGTTGTCGACCTCGGCCGGGCGCTGACCCGTGCCGCTCGCGGCGACCTCCGCGGTCGGCGGCGGTGGTGCTGCGGGCGCGGGCGCGGGGCTGGCCGGCACCGGCCGCGTCGGCGCGGGCTTGCCCAT